>DATLVI010000023.1 GCA_035577545.1 Verrucomicrobiia bacterium | reverse complement strand
GTGATGTGTCGGGGGGTGGTGGGGAGTTGGGGGTGGAGGAGTTCGTGGGGGGGATAACGTGGCCGGGGGTGAGGGATTATGTGAGGGAGGTGATGGAGGATTGGCGAATGTATCGGGAGCGGGGGAGGTCGTGAAAATTGGCGGGTGCCCGCAAACTAGACGGTAGTGTCCTGGGTGAGGCCAGGTGAGGCTAGGAGAAGCGCAGCCACCATCGTTGGTTGTTCACGGGCACCCATTGCCTTCTGTTAGGATTCGACACCGTGCCCGGGGTTTCGTTCAAAAAATAACTCGGCTGTGGAGGCCAGTAAATATCTGGGATCGCTGGAAAAAGAAAATCGCTTAACCTTGAAGCCCGACGTTCTTTGCCCGCGACTCGTCGGCGAGGCGCTTCTTGAACTCGATATATTTCGCCCGCAGTTTCACGTCAGCAACCGCCAAGATCTGAACAGCCAACAGCCCCGCGTTGCGCGCCGCGCCGATTGCCACGGTCGCCACGGGCACGCCAGCGGGCATCTGCACCATGGACAACAAAGAGTCGAGTCCCTTCAAAGTTTTCGACTCGATCGGCACGCCAATCACCGGTAACGGCGTCTGCGCGGCCACCACTCCCGCAAGATGCGCCGCACCGCCCGCGCCAGCAATGAGCACGCGCAGTCCGCGTACGTGCGCTGTGCGCGCGTATTGGGCGACATCGTCCGGCGTCCGATGCGCCGACATCACCTGCGCCTCGGTCTCAACGCCAAACTCCTCACAGGCGTCCACCGCCAACTTCATCGTCGCCCAATCCGAGTCGCTGCCCATGAGAATTCCGACAAAAGGTTTACCTGTTTTGCTCATCCGTTCCTGCATTTCAAAAGTTGTGTCACTTCACTCCGGATTGCTACACAAAGACTTCAAAGCATTCTCGAGTTCAAGCCTTTTTTGCTCACGCTCCTGGTCCCCAGCGTCGGCGGGCACGATCATGGGGGGCCCGATACGCAGCGTGGCGCGCGTAAACGGTAACGGGATCATGAAGCCATCCCAACTGCTTACTGTGATCTTGTGCCCCAGATCGTAGGAAACAGGGATAATCGGCGCCTGGGTGAATTGCGCAAGGCTGATCACGCCATCGTGACAATGATACTTTGGCCCACGCGGGCCATCGGGAGTAATACCGGCGTCGTACCCTTCGTCAACCAGATGGGTCAGCTCGCGCAACGCCTCCTGCCCGCGGCGACTGCTGGAACCGCGGACACATATGAGATTGAACTTGCTCAGGACACGTGTCAGTTTCTCACCGTCCTTGCTCGCACTCACAAGAACCGCCACGCGATCACGACGCCGCGCATGCCAGTATTTACGAAAGAGGTAGGGCATCAGGAAAATGCGGTTGTGCCAAAATGCGAAAATGCAGGATCGTTCCGGTGTCTGCGCCAACAGCCCTGGCGCGTCATCGATGCGCCAGCGCACCGTGCTGCCAATGAGCGAAACCAGAATACGCAGCAACCAGCCGATCATACGCTAAACTGCATCTCGTAGAGACGCTTGTAAACCTGACCCAGCGCCAGGAGTTGGTCATGCGTCCCCTTCTCTACGATGCAGCCTTTGTCGAGCACAATGATACAGTCGGCGTGCTGGACGGTTGAAAGGCGGTGCGCGATGACCAGCATTGTGTGCGCCTTCTTTTGCTTGCCGCTCCACATCAAGTCATCGAGTGCCGCCTGTACCGCGCGTTCGCTTTCGGTGTCGAGCGCGCTCGTGGCCTCGTCGAGCAGGAGGATCGGGGGGTTCTTGAGAATCGCGCGCGCGATGGCGAGGCGTTGGCGTTGGCCGCCGGACAGCTTCATGCCCGATTCTCCGATGACCGTGTCGTATCGACCCGGCATCTGAGCGATGAAATCGTCGGCGTGGGCGCGCTTCGCCGCCTCGACAATCTCCTCCCGTGAAGCGCCGGTCTTCCCGTACGCAATGTTATTTGCCACTGTGTCGTTGAATAGAAACGTTTCTTGGGTCACCAGCCCGATCTGGCCGCGCAATGATTGGAACGTCCCGCGGCGGATGTCCTGCCCGTCGATCGTCACTGCGCCGCTCGTCGGGTCGTAAAACCGCGGGATGAGGTTGAAAAGGGTGGTCTTGCCGGCCCCGCTGGCGCCGACAATGGCCATGATGGAACCGGCGGGGATTTCGAGGTTTACTTCCTCAAGTACCGCGCCATTAGCGCCATAGTGGAAGCTGACATTCTCATAGCGGATAGCCTGGCGCAAGCGCGGTAAGGTAATCGCCTGTGGCGCCTCAACAACACTGGGCTTGATGTCCAGTATTTTAAAGACGCGTTCCGCGCCACTCATACTCTCCTGAACCTGAAGGCTCACACGGCTAATTTTTTTGACGGGATCGTAGAGCATGAACAGGCCCACTGCGAAGCTGATGAGTTCGCTGGACGGCATCTGGGCTACGAAAGCGTAGATGAACACAAAGGCCGCGGCGAATCCCGAAACCATCTCTATGATCGGGCCGGAGATAGCCCGAGAACGGATCACCTTCATCCGCTCGCGAAATACGCGACGGGTAAGGTCATGAAAATCCTGTGACTCGCGCTTTTCCATCCCGAAAGCCTTGACTACCCGAAACCCCACGATTGCCTCGTGCAGGACGGAAACCAGCGTGGCTTGATGTTCCTGAGTTGCGCGGCTGGCAACACGAGTCTTGCGCCCGTACACCAAGATCGGTATGAGACAGATTGGAAATAGCACCAATGTCGCCAGCGTGAGCCGCCAATCGTGGTAGAACAACCAGCCCAGCACGCAGACCAGTGTCACAGGCTGTTTGACGAGGTCTTCGACAACATTGGAGATGGCCTGTTGCACAGTGCCGACGTCGTTCGTGACGCGCGAGATCAACTCGCCGGTCTGGGTGGTGCTGTAGAAATCCAAAGACAACGCCTGCAGGTGATCGAACAACCGCTCCCGCAAGTCCATCACCGCACGCAACCCGACCCAGTTCATCAAGTAGGTGCCGAGAAAATCACAAGCTCCGCGCGCGATCATAACCGCGGGCAATAGCATTGCGATCGCAAACGCCTGCCACAGTGACATGCTACCCCCGGATTGTTCGAAAACGCGCTTCCATAGTTTGCTGACGACCGACAGCACACCCGCGTTTACCGGGCCATACAGAATCCCGAACGCAACTCCAGCAACCAATCGTCCGCGATAGGGTTTCACGTATGTCCACAGCCGTCGATACTGTGGCCAGATCTCTTCCAATCGACTCATGCGCCGGCGAGTATATCACCGGCCAGCATCCTGCGAAATGGCAATGTTGGGTTTGACACAGGCAAGACAACTCTGCTACAAACTGCCTGCGAAGCTTCAGCCCAATTAAACAGGTATTCACTGTGGCAAAAGTCCTCCTCGAAAACGTCAGCAAAACTTACCCCGGCGGATTCAAGGCGGTCGACAACGCCAATCTCGAAATCAGTGACCAGGAGTTTGTCGTGCTCGTCGGCCCCTCGGGCTGCGGCAAGTCGACCACGCTGCGCATGGTCGCGGGGCTTGAAGAGATTTCTAGCGGTAACATTTTCATCGACGGCAAGCGCGTCAATGACGTCCCGCCGAAGGATCGCGACATCGCCATGGTCTTTCAAAACTACGCGCTTTACCCACACATGACGGTGTACAAAAACATGGCATTCGGTCTCATGTTGCGGAAGTACCCCAAGACGGAAATCGACCAGCGCGTGCGTGAGGCGGCGCAAATCCTGGGCATCACTGACGAGCAACTCGAGCGCAAACCGAAGGCCCTTTCCGGTGGCCAACGCCAACGCGTCGCGGTAGGCCGTGCCATTGTCCGCAAGCCGAAAGCGTTCCTGTTTGACGAGCCGCTCTCCAATCTCGACGCCAAGATGCGCGTTCAGATGCGCGCCGAGATTTCCAAGCTGCATGACCGCCTCAATTCCACGATGATCTACGTCACGCACGACCAGGTCGAAGCCATGACCATGGGCGATCGTATCGTGGTAATGAAGGACGGCCTCATCCAGCAAGTGGCCGAACCCATCACGCTTTACGACAATCCGAGAAACATGTTCGTTGCGGGCTTCATCGGTTCGCCACCCATGAATTTCTTCAAGGGAGCCATTGAGCAGCGGGCGGGCACTTTGTGGTTTATTGAGCAAGCGGGTGGCGGTAATGGTTCAAAGGGCTTCTCGATGCGCATCAATGATGAGATGGCGAAGAAACTCACCGGCCATGTTGGCAAGACCGTCGTGTTCGGTTCACGCCCTGAAGACATCAACGACAAGCAGTACGCTTCCTTCGCCCAGCCCGACCAGACCGCGGCAGCCACCGTAGAGGTCGTTGAGCCGATGGGGGCAGAAATTTACCTGTACCTCAATACGGGCAGTCACACCTTCGTGGCCCGCGTCAATCCACACGAGAGAGCCGACGTTGGGCAGAAGCTTGAGATGGCATTCGACTTGCGCAAGAGCCATTTCTTCGACGCCCAGACTGAACAGGTCATCGTTTAGTCGGGGCGCGCATGGCGCCGGCTACCAGAAAACCCGAAAAACTACCCCTCTCCCGCGGCCAAATCGTATTGCGTATTTGCGGTGGTGTCCTGCTAACCGCCTGCGCGCTAATGGTCGTGCTCGGTATGACGCTCTTCAACGAGCGATTGCAGGGACTGCAATTCGTTCTCTATTGGGCGTGGTGTTTGCTGTTCACATTCGGGGCCGTCATCCTGGCGCTCTGGGATATGCTCCTGGTGCGACGCATCCTAAAGCGAACACGGCGCGAACTGTTCGAACGCGAGTTTATGAACCGGGATTTCGCCGTGAAACTGCGGGAGAAGGAAGACCACTGAATACGATTATCTCCGAGGGGTTGGCCCTACTTTGTATCGTCACAACCATAGGTCCGCGGCGGAACAACCGATAGCGTGTAACGAAACTTTTCAATTCGCTGTTTGTTCCGGTAGCTCGCCTTGGCGGGACCCCAATTGCCCCAAAGGGTGATGTTTTGCTCCGTCGGGTCGGCTGACTCAGTGACAAACCCTTGCGGCTTGATCGACCCGTGCGAGGGCGTGTGAAATTGGACGCTCAACGTCGGGGTGTTCCGGGGCAATGGCTGTGTATGGACGAGAAGCATGCTGGAAGTGCCGAGTGCCCGGGGAGTGTTAATCAGAAAACCATTCGTATCCACCAAACTCTCGCAAACTGACTTTTTATTGACGACGCAGCCATAGAAGAAGCAGGTCTTGCTTGAGATTCTGACATAGCGCGCCAAATCGTTTTCCTGCTCACTGGGCGACAGGTAATTGGCCGCCATGCTCACCGCGTGAAGATCATCCGCCATGGCGCTGTTGGTCTGGTTGACGCAAATATCGCGGGTGGCAAACAACGTGTATTGCACGTCCACACTTGTCGAGTCAACGTCCGGCGGTGAGAACCTCATCTTGAAATCCTTCGCCTCCATCGAGGTGAAATTGGAGATCCTTCCCTTGAGCTGCAAATCACCCTTCTGACCCTTTTTTGCCCGAATATCCAGTTCCACGAACGACATTGTGGGAATGAGCCCATCGTCACAATCCTCGTAGCCCGTGGTAAAAAATGTCCCCCCAAACTCACCAGGCGGAGGCAGCGAAAGCCGAATCCCACCACTGCCCTTGATGGTGCACACGGCCACGACACCCGATCCGCCTACATTGTAGGAAAGCACCAACTCCGAGAACGAACTGACGGAGTGGCCATCCACTGACAGTGTGATGTTGGTTGGATTGGGCCCGGTATCGTCCGTACCGTCAACCACCCAAAACCCGTTATCGAGGAGGTTGGTATCAGCCAAAGTCGCTCGACCAATGATTACACCAATCCCCAAAAGAATCGCGAAGCAAGAACATCTCAAGCGGCGGACGCAGACAAAAAGCATCCGCTAAGTTAACCCCGCCTTTCCACGGTGTCAAAGTTTATCAAGGAGTCGGGGGCACGGCGGAAGATGACAGTCGCGCCTTCAGGTTTGCCAAGAGTTGCAAGGTCACCTGGTTCTTGGGGTCGAATTTCAGCGATTCCTTGTACGCGGCTTGTGCTGCGGCCAGATCTCCCTGCTGTTCGCGAATCTGCCCCAGAACCCCGTAACTAATGGCCAGATTCATACCGAGGTGAATGTTCCTTTCACACAAGGCAACGCCATCCGTCTGGCGACCCAGTTGGTAATACAGCAGCGTGAGGTTTGCGCTGGCAACCGGATGGTTGGGATTGACCTCCAGCGCTTTCTCGAAGGCCTCGGTCGCGCGCTCTAGTTGATGCTTCTGAAGAAACGCCATCCCCCGTTGTACATCCGGGCTCGCGCTATCGTAGGCGTCTGGATATGCGACCAACCGACCGCTCTTCTGGCAATCATAAATCGCGTAGTTTGGAAATTGCCCGTCGGCAGGTAGCGTGAAGTGCGTGTCGGCATACGCGGCAAGATAAGGCGCATAACCGCGGTAATCCTGCGTGAACACGACGTACTTGATGCGATTGGTGGGATCGCGGAGCAGTGCCCAGTTCGAGCCAGCATTGGGTATTACGCGACGCGACTGGTTCAAATCCAACAATAGCGGGTCGGTGAAAGTAAACGCCGTCAATAGAATCCCGTCTTCGGGCGAGGTGTGCGCGACAAGCCAGCGTGCTGCGTCACGAGACGGCCATCCGCCAGGCCGCTTCAGCACGGCCGCGGTATAATCGCTCGGTGACTGTGCCGACCCAGGGTATGGCAGCGGCACTCCATACAAGGAAGCAGCTACTAGAATTACCATAACGACCGCGGTCAGAGAGAAGGCCAGATGTCGACGAAGCGAACTCACGGCGACCGCCGCAAACAAGCAGACGGTTGGTACCAGCCAGAGTAACTCCGTGCGTCCCGCGCGGAAAAAAGGAGTAACGAAAAGATTGACGACTGGCATGAGCCAGATCAGCAGTTGGCCATCTGGCGAAGAGCCCTTGGTAGCCCGAACCACCGTGAGGACGACACCAACCACGGCCACCGGCAACAATACCCGATAGAAACTGATAAAGTATTGAAGGTGCAACCGCTGCCTGGCGAACGATGGCCCGAAAGTCCCTGTAACACCCGGTTCATGTAGAAACGCCATGGCCTGGCCCCGGAACAAAATCACGGATGTAACCACAGCAAGAGGTAAAACCGAAACACCCAGCGCCATATAAAAAGTACATCGTTGGCGGCGGTCCTTAAAAAGGAAAAATCCCGCGACCGCGAGAAATATCCAACCGTAAAGCGCGATCGCCTTGGTGAGCAGCGCCAGTGTCAGCCAGAGCGCCACCCACATGAAATCGCCTGGCATACAAGTTTGCCTCGCGCGCAGTAGGCAAGCGACCGCGCATAGGCCGAACAACAAAGCGATTGCGTCTGGAATACCCTGCACTGAGAAATAGACATGGAGAGGCAGCACCGCCAAAAATGCCGCGCCGAATGCCGCGGTGCTACGTTGACCTGTTAATCGAAAGATCAATGCCGACAGTGGGAACAAGGAGAGCGACCCGGCCAGTGCGGGGAGCAAGCGCAACGCAAGTTCATTAGGCCCAAGCAGTCTCACCGGCACTGAAACGACCAGCGGGAAAAGAATGTCGGGGCGTGGGCGCGAGCTTTGCAAGGACTCGAACAGGAGTCGCTTGTCCAGACTATAGATCAACCAGTGCGCCTCGTCATAGTTCAGGACAAACCCAGGCAAATGATACATGCGAAGCACGACCGCCAATGCGAGCAATCCAAACCAGACAGGCGCCAAAGACCACGAACCAAAAAAGATCCGGTCAGTCAGCGTCGGCGTTGAATTTGCTCGATTGCCCATGCCGCATGCTCTGCCACCATTGCGTCGGTATCATGACACACGCGCTCCAGCGCCGGCAACGCAGTTTCATCGCCGATGTTCCCGAGCACGACGCAAACATTCCGGAGGAACCCGCGGCGCTTGATCCGAAAAATCGGCGTTCCACGGAAGAACTCCCGGAATTTCGGTTCGTCCCAAGAGAGGTATTCGGTCAATGGCGGCATCTCGCGGCGCTGGAACTGGCGGACGGGTGATTGTCGGGCGAACCGATTCCACGGACAAACTTCGAGGCAATCGTCGCAACCAAAGACGTGGTCGCCGATGAGTGGTCTTAGCTCGACGGGGATCGAGCCTTTCAACTCAATCGTCAGGTAGCTGATGCACAATCGCGCGTCGAGCTGGTAGGGGCCAACAATGGCACGCGTGGGGCACACATCCATGCAACGTTGGCAGGTCCCACAATACTCACGTTCGGGCGGATCGGGCGTCAATTCTAGATTCGTCAGTATTTCGCCAAGAAGAAGCCAATTGCCAAACTGGCGACTGATGAGATTGGTGTGCTTGCCAATGAACCCAATGCCTGCGCGTTGGGCGAGGTCGCGTTCGAGGATCGGGCCGGTGTCGACATACCCAAGGCAGTGCGTGCCCGGCCCGCCAATTTCGACGATCTCCTCCGATAGTTGTTCCAGCTTCTCAGACATCACTTCGTGGTAGTCCTGCGCGCCCCAAGCGTAACGCGCGACACGTCCTGTTTGGCAGTGATCGCCTGTATAATAGTTCAGTCCGACCACCACCAACGACAGCGCGTCGGCGAGAATTTGAGAAGGATTGGAGCGCTTGTCGGTGTTGCGGGCCATGTACGCCATCTCGCCATGAAAACCCTTCGCGAGCCACTGCTGAAGTTGCCGGGTATGTTTGGGCGACTGGGTCGTCGTGATGCCGACAAGATCAAAACCAATGTTGCGGGCGCGGGTTTTGATTTGCAGGGCAACCTCGGGGGTCTTCGAGGTTTCCCTACGATCCTGCTTGCAGCTTGTAGATGCGGAGGATTTCATCAGCCTGCTGTTCCACGCTCATCGCCGAGGTATCGACGCGATTCGGAATGGCCTTGTAGAACTGCTCGCGTTCACGAAGGAGAGTCTCAATCCGCGCAAGTCGGTCGGTTTGATCTCCCAACAACGGGCGGTGTTTCGTGTTTTTGGTGCGCTCGTGGGCCACCCTGGCGTCCACCCAGCAGCAAATGACAATTCCGGTGCGGCTGAAATCACGAAGGTTGTTCTGATCGAGCACAACGCCGCCGCCCGTGGCGATGACGTGGTCCTGTTTGGCAGACAACTCGCGAACCAAGGCACGTTCCTGCAGACGGAAGAACACTTCGCCCTTTGTTTCAAAGATCTTGGAAATTGTTTGCCCGTGCCGCCGCTCTATGATCTCGTCCATGTCCGCAAATGTCATTCGAATTCGGGCGGCCGCGAGCCTACCGGCGTCAGTCTTACCGCTACCCATGAATCCTACTAATACCAGATTCTTCATCAGGCGAATTATAACAGATCGCGGTGGAGAGTTCAGTGCAACTGCTGCATTAGATCGCGCGCAGGAACCTGACCTGGCGCGACGGGCGCATCCAAATAGCCATATGCCAGACACGAACCGAGCTTGGGAAACTTCACCCGGGTTTGCGGCCCAAGCGGTCCCATACCCATCACACAGAGCGGGGTGGAACTTTTCTCATGTAACAACGTCCGCAAGACGCCAACGTCCTCGTCGGTCCTGGTGAACGTGACGATTTTAATAACCGATCCGAGGGTGGCGGCCGTGGCCACAACCTTCTTGAGTTCGTCAACGGGTGGAGTACGCTCAAAATCGTGGTACGAGACAATGAGCGCGCGTTGGTGACGGCTGGCGAGCTCGGAAACCTCCCCGACTATTGAGCTGCGGAGCTCAATATCCACCGCGGTTAGGTGACGCAGCGCGCTTTCGAACAAAGTAATGCGCGCCCCATCCGCTTGCTTCCATTGACCACCTTCTTCGGCAATTCGAATGGTAATGATGACGGGGAGGCCGCGCGCCTCAATAGCCATGGCGCGTTCCACCCATTCGGGCACATCGGGACCAATATGGTCGAGGCGGATTTCGACAATGTCGCAGTCGCGATTGGCGGGTACAGCAAGCTGCGCGAGTGTATCCGCCTGGGAAACAGTCCCGACGACACGAGGAACGGTGCCCAACATGTAGTTACCGAAACGGGTTTGTGCGCGACTCATCATTGGTATGATAACGCGAGATGGAGCGGAGGGAAAGTGATTAGTCTTTGCGGGAGTGTGAAAAGAGCTTATAATCCATCTGTGTCATTCAACCAGCTTGAATTCTAAATGAAAAGCATTCTCAATCAATTGATCCAGTTACAGGAACTAAACTTTGCCAAAGAGGAGCAGAAGGCGTCGAACTCGCAGATGCCGCTCGCACAGTTGGAGAAATCCATCGCGAAGATCCGCAGCCAATTACCGCCCGATGTGGCGGATCGGTACGACCGGTTGCAGAAACGCTATCCGTTGGCTGTAATTCCGCTGGCCCATGGAAACTGTTCGCGTTGCGGCCTGGCGGTACCGGCCAACGTCGTCAACGCGGCAAAGGCCGGCGAGCAATTGCAATATTGCCCCCACTGTGGCCGATTCCTTTTCTTTCCCGACACGATCGCGCGCACGCCCAAGAAGAAGTTTGACGGAAATCGCCCGGTGGAAATTGGCATCGCACGTTTCTCGGCGTCGAATCTGATGGTTCCCAAGCTGGCAGCAACGACGCGTGAAGAGGTCATTAGCGAACTGGCGAAGGCCTTGGGCGAAGGCGGTTTCGTAGAGGATACGGCCACAGTGACGGAATTGGCACTGCGCCGCGAAGCAATCGTGAGCACAGCGGTGGAGCATGGACTGGCATTCCCGCATGTGCGCGACGTGGAAGGCGGCGGACTGACGTTTGCCGTGGGTTTAAAAGAGAAGGGCATCGACTTCGGCGCAACGGGCGATCACTTAAGCAAGATTTTCTTTTTCATCGTCATCCCGACAGCGGCAACGGCGTTCTATCTGAGACTGCTGGCGGGATTGGTTCGCACGTTTGAATCAACCGAAGCGCGCAAAGCGCTGCTCGATTGCGAAAAGCCTGACGAAATGTGGAAGATCCTCACGAAGCTCACAAAGGACACAGTCCCGTAAGCGGTTCCCGGATTGGCAGGTGGTTCTGGCGCGATGATGCAGGCAAAGAGGAACATCAGGTCATATACCCTAGTCATTACTATCTGTTGTCTACTACTCGGCCTCCTCGTTGGCTGCGTCGGAACGACTCCCCATAAGCAGTTGAGAACACTTGTCGTGCCGGATCCCTTGGGGACGAATTCGCTGGGCGCTTTCGCGGACACGACAAACCTCACGGAAGAAGCGTTCACGAATAAAGTAGGCGAGCGGATTATCGAAAGTTACAAGGAATTCGACCTGGGCATTGTCGAATTTGACGATCAAGGTAAGTTCTGGAGCCGCCAACAGCAGTTGGCTGCCATCGATAAGTTCGCTGAGGATCCCGTCGCCAAGCGGAACGGCGCCGCTATTTTGGTATTTGTCCATGGTTGGCAGGAAAATGCCGACGTTGGCAATCTCACGGTGGATCACTTTCGACACGTTCTTTACAAATGGAATGAGTTTGAAGGTCCCAATGGGCGCCGCGTCATCGGAATCTATGTGGGCTGGCGCGGCCTGTCGCAACGATTACCCTTGTTGAAATGGCTGACGTTTTGGACCCGCAAGAAGGCCGCGCACAAGATCGGTCGCGGCGAAATGAACGAATTGCTGGTCCACTTGGGGGTCCTGAAACACCAATTAACGAATCCCCGAGCGACAACCGATCAAAGCCCGACGCGTCTCGTAATTATTGGGCACAGCTTTGGCGGAGCCATTGTGTTTTCGGCCCTGGATAACATCCTCAAAAAGAGCACCCTGGAGAGTGTTGTTCCTTTTGAGATAGGGGAAACCAACACCGTGGGGATAATCAGCGCAGGCGCTCCCGACCTCGTGGTGCTCTTGAACCCAGCGTTCGAGACTTTACTTTATTCCGGCCTGGCGGAGGCCACGTTGAATTGCACGAACTACAATCCATCTCAAAGCACGGTACTCATGACCATCGGGGCAGAGAACGATTCCGCCACGGGTACGGCTTTCCCCATCGGACAGTTCTTCCCGTCACTGTTCCAAAACTTCAAACCAGGCTCCGACGAGCGAGTGATGAATACAACCGCCCTGGGGCATTACACGAATTATTTCGATTATCGCCTGATGGCCAACACGAGTACGAACGTCACAACTCCCGGGACCTCGGGGACAAAACGCAAAGGATTCCACATCCACAAGCTGGATAAGGCCCAAGTACGATCATTGGCCGCCGTGACGGAATCCACTTCGGCGGGGATCCATTCGAAGCTTTTCTCCCTTCCCGATCGACAATGGAAATTGATTCCGTATCCCGGCAAGACAGAGCCTCCCCTGCGCTTGCCGTTCCTCGTCATCTCGGCGACTCCGGACATCGTGGATAACCACACCGGCATCTGGCAGGATCCCCTAGTGGAGTTTCTACGGGACTTCATCGCCCTCCATGACGACCGTAAAACCGAACTGGAAGGCAAATAGCTCACGCGGATAAAGCAAAAGGCCCGCACTCATTTTTGAATGCGGGCCTTTTTAAATTACCCCGGCAGCGACCTACTCTCGCGCAAGCTATACAGGCACTACCATCGGCCCTGCAGCGTTTCACGGCCGTGTTCGGAATGGGAACGGGTGGGACCACTGCGGCAAAACTACCGGGAAATCTCAAGCTGCCAGGAGTCGGCGCTTCGCATTCGGAAAGCGAACCGCTGGCCCGACAAATCGGGCGAACCACTGACAGCTTTGTGAAAGAACAAGTTCTCTGATAATTGCATACAGTAAGCGGGAAACTACAGAGTGCTGATTTATTAAATCGCTCCTTCTTGCGAAGGAAATTTAAGTGATCAAGCCTCACGGCTTATTAGTACCAGTCAGCTCACGTGTTGCCACGTTTACACACCTGGCCTATCAACGAGGTAGTCTTCCTCGAGCCTTTAGGGTCTTGCGACCGTCAGACGTAATCTTGGGAGGCGCTTGGCGCTTAGATGCTTTCAGCGCTTATCGTTTCCGCACACAGCTACCCGGCGCTACCGTTGACACGATAACCGGCATACTGGAGGTGCGTTGTTCCCGGTCCTCTCGTACTAAGGAACAAATCCCTCACGTCTGCTGCGCCCACAGTGGATAAGGACCGAACTGTCTCACGACGTTCTGAACCCAGCTCGCGTACCGCTTTAACCGGCGAACAGCCGGACCCTTGGGACCTTCTCCAGCCCCAGGATGCGATGAGCCGACATCGAGGTGCCAAACCG
>DATLVI010000022.1 GCA_035577545.1 Verrucomicrobiia bacterium | reverse complement strand
ACCATCAAGGGCACCGGTCTGACCGTGGATGGCAGCGGCAATCCTGTCATCACCGGATACTTCGCCGGCAGCCTGGATCTGGGCGGGGGCCTGCTCTCGGTTGGCAGCTACAATGTCTTCCTGGCGAAGTACTCGCCCACCAGCGCCTGGTCGTGGTCGAAGAACTTCGGGGGGACCACCACCGAAATGGGTTACGCCGTGGCCTCGGACTCCACCGGCAACGTGTTCACGACGGGCAGTTTCATGACTTCGATCAACCTGGGTGGCGGCAGTCAACTCTCCGCCGGCGGGTTCGACATGTACCTGGGTAAATTCGCGCCCTAGAAGCTCCGCGCCTCATCGGGAACCTGCTTTCGTAACCCGCCGCCATAACCGGCGCAATGCATCGCGAAGCGGTTGGTGCCACGGACACTTTCTGAACGCGGCCGACCCGTGATTTCAGCCTGTTCTGGCCCTATTCGGTTTCTGAGGTTTTATAGGATTTGGAACCGTTGTAACCAGCCATGTTTTCAAGGTGTTGGATCTGAGAAGAAGGGACGAAAAAACTGGCGGGACTGACGAGGCTCGAATCTACCCAAAAAAGCAAGCCGGTGTGGGCAGAACTGACCGTATGTTTATATTCTGCATCACGAACCAGTGACACTGGCCTGCACAGGATCATCGGCGCCTGGCCACAATTACCGACTCACATTCAAAGAGGCGACCTTGACTCTGGTTGCTGCGGCCCAGTAGGACCAGGACTTGGCTGCCCGTGTGGCAATGACGTCTCTGATAGCATGGGGGTCTTTGGGATTCCTTACACGATTAGGGACGGGACGCATACTTCCTTTGGGCACAAGCCACCCCATCAGATTCGGTCAGCCGACTTCGATCATGGGCAGTGTAGCTCCCAATCATGCCCCAAGGAGGACCTTCGACAGGCTAGATGTCGAAGAGTGAGGAGCATGTCATGCTCTACACTGCCGCTAAAATGTCCGGGTTCTTGCAGGCTATGTCAACCACGACCTCGATGGAGACAGCTGGTTGTCCGGCTTACCGCCATCCGTAGCCTGGCTACGCCAGACTCGATTCCATCGACGCTGCCCTGTCGCCCGTTTTGACTGCTGATCCCGCCGTGTGCCAACGAAACTACTGGGGAGGGCGTTCAACGCGGGGCTTGGCTTCGTTGACTTTCAGTGCCCGGCCATCCAGTTCCTTGCCATTGTGATCAGCTATCGCTTTGGCAGCCTCTGCTTCCGAGCCCATCTCGACGAACGCAAATCCTTTGGACTTGGCGGTGATCTTGTCCATGATGAGTTGGCAACTGACCACGTTGCCCGCTTGCTTGAACAGGTCGAGAACCTGGACTTCCGTTGTGTTGGGTGACAGGTTGCCCACGTATAGTTTCGTTGCCATTATTTCTTTCTGCTGCGGTAGGAGGTCTCAGTGGAAGTTCTCGATGGATTCGAGTTTCAGATTGT
The DNA here is from genome assembly GCA_035577545.1 of Verrucomicrobiia bacterium. NCBI lineage: Bacteria > Pseudomonadati > Verrucomicrobiota > Verrucomicrobiia > Verrucomicrobiia bacterium. Next base: position 185,463 of record DATLVI010000022.1, on the reverse strand, counting down.
CATCGAGCAAACATACTCGCCTGATAATCTACCAATCACTCTGGGCGTCTCCTATCGGATAGCTGGGTTTACAATATGCCTGGCATTCTATGAAGCACGACATCAACCTACTATGGGGTGTTCACCCCATGTTGCCTTTGGGAAACCCTCGCCGGCAGTCCGCCCCGAAACAACCGGTTGCTATTCCCGCCAGCAGGCTTACATTGCAGTGGAGAGTCGAGGGTTGGTTGAAGTTGCGGCGTAGAGCAGAGCAGTTCGAGCCTCGACTCTCCGCTTCTTTTCCTCGCCTGACTGACGGAGAGACGGCAATAGCGATCCGTCCTATCGAAACTGCGTTTGCCTCAGTGCCATCTACAACAACTGATTTCAATAATGGCAGTGTCGCGACGTATCACGCCCTAAGGAGGTGCTTCGACGAAGGATGGGGGGATGTCGAAGCACGGGCATGTCAGTCTCTACACTGCCAGTGGAATGTCCGACCGCTTGCATGGGCTATCGACCACCGCCAATGAAGCAGGCGAGGACAACAGGGCGGGTGGATTGGGCTGGTTGGCACAATCGACCTTCTCGAACCCTGCCATCGACAGCAAGAGATCAACTCTGGCGGCGTTCAAATTAAAAAAATTGCCGATCACTTTGCGGACGCGGAAATCGCCTTTTTTATCCCGTTTCAGGATCACGTAATTCCAACCCGTTACACCTTCGCCTTTGGCAACTGCACCAAGCAAGTTCCCCGAACGGTTAGAAAACCATTCAACCTGTTTGACCATGAAGTTCTCCAAGGCGAGATTATGAGGCACCAACCGGTCAAACTCGGAACGGAGCATGGTTTCAATAATCATTTCATCGTCTCCTCTTTTTGAGCAAGCGGCGTACGCCTTCTCCTGAGCTGACGGATGGCAACTACTCACAGTGATTTTTTCCAATGCCATAGCCTGCCGCTAGATTCTTACTCAAGGGTCGGGGTTTTGTGATGGAACGACCGTTGTCGCAGGAACCCAAATATCGGCATAGCACTTCGGGCAGTTGACCTTTAACCCCGCGCCCGCGCCATCAATCTCCAAGTTGTCGCCGCACTCCGGACAATTCAAAATAATGTCAGCCATCGTTGCTCTCCAAAAACGTTGAAGTAATACTCCAGAGACTACGCGGTATGTCATTCGGCACAATAGGGTGTTCACCCCATGTTGGCTTTGTTCAATTCCCGCCGCAGTCTGCCTCGAAACTATCGGTTGCTATTCCGGGAATCAGGCTTACGTTGTGGTGGAGAGTCGAGACGCTCTCTCGCTGGGAAATCTCATAGGCGAGAAGTCGCGTTTTGCGATGCGGCTGGGGGTGGTAATACGAGATTCGAGCCTCGACTCTCCTTTTCTTTTTCGCCACCTGATCCCTTGTCAACCGCCCCATCCCCGCCCAAAAAACTACCACCTTGACACTCACCCGATAGGGCATTTATGCCCATTTTGGATGAGTGTTTTGGCAATGGGTTTGGGCAGGACTGGGGGCGAAGTAAACAGGCACAAGCCGCCGAGTCTGAACTAGTTACCGACTCCAAAAACTGGCGGGACTCCTGATTTCCAATTGGAACCAAATCGTTCAATTTCTCAAGCAAATCGCAGCTTTACAGTCGGTAACTACCTGACGGGGTCGAGTTCGAACTGGAGGACTGTCGCCGCGTAACGGGGCTCAAACCCGCAACTTTTTCCATTGTTGAATACCGCCTCACCAAGCCTGGCGATAGAGTTCGATTATTTCATCGGCCGTGGGGACAACCGGATTGTTCTGCGGGCTGCCCGACGCCAGCGCCGCGTCCGCCATGGCCGGCAACTTCTGCTCGAAGGCAACCCGATCCATCCTGATGAAATCGCGCAGACGGCCGATGCCCAGGCGCGCGTTCAACTTTTCCAAATAATCGGGCAGGCTCGCCGCAGCCGTCGCATCCGGTGCGCCGTTCGCGGCGGCACCGACCAACCGTGCGATCTGTGCATAACGCGCCACGGCTCCGGGTAGCGACCAGCGCGTGAGCGCCGGCAAAAGCAGCGCGTTCGACAATCCGTGCGCCAGATGAAACATCGCGCCGATGGGACGGCTCATGCCGTGAACGAGACAAACGCTGCTGTTGGCAAATGCCATCCCGCCAAGGCAGGCCGCGAGCATCATCGCCTCGCGCGCCGGGCGGTTCCCCGGCTCCTCCCAAGCGGTGAAGAGATTGGTGGCTGTCAGTTGGATGCACTCCAACGCCAGCGGGTCGGTCAGCGTATTCGCCTTCTTTGACACAAAGGCTTCGATCCCATGCGTAAGCGTGTCCACGCCGACGTGCGCGGTGAGTGGGGCCGGCATCGTCAGGCTCAATTCAAAGTCCACCAGTGCCACGCGCGCCAGCAGGTGAACGTCGAGCATCATCATTTTCACGTCGCGCTCGGTGTCCGTGATGACGGCGACCTTGGTCACTTCGCTGCCGGTGCCGGCCGTCGTCGGAATGCACACCAGCGGCAGGCCGGCGCGCGCGATGCGATGATACCCCGCAAACTCGCGAAGCGGCACGTCGTTCGTGGCGGCGACGGCGATCACTTTCGCCGCATCCATCGGGCTGCCGCCGCCAAGGCCAATCACGAGATCGCAGTTGGTTTTGCGCAACAACGCGAGTCCGTCGCGGACGTTTTCATCGGTCGGGTCCGTTTTCACGCCGGAAAAGACGGTGGCCGGGATGTTGGCGGCGGCAAGTTGGTCGACGCAGCGTTGCGCCAGTCCGCTGGCGACCATCGTCGCATCGGTGACGAGCAACACGCGCCGTCCGCCGAGCCGGGCGGCTTGCGCGGCGAGCTGCTGGCTGGCGCCGGCGGCGACAAGGATCGTGGAGGGCACGTTGAATTGCGCGTTCACGGGGTCGGATATACGATTCACCGCGCGGATTTGAAAGACCAAACTATTGTTGGCTTGCCTCGGGCCGCACTTCAATGCAAGGCTGGGCGTTATTCAGCCATGACCCAGCGCGCGAAAGTTGTTGTCACCGATTTCATCACCGAGCCGCTCGATCACGAGCGCCAGATCCTGGGTGACCTGGCCGATGTGGCGGCGCTGAATGCATCTTCCGAGGACGACCTCGTGGGCCGAATCGAGGACGCCGACGCCATCATGATTTATCACCGCACCCGAATTGGCGCGCGGACAATTGAACGCTTGAAGAATTGCCGATTCATTGTTCGTTGTGGGGTGGGATTCGACAACGTGGATCATGTGACGGCCCGGGCGCGCGGCATCACTGTGGCGAACGTGCCGGATTACGGGACCGAAGAGGTCGCTGACTCCGCCATCGGCATGACGCTGACGTTGATGCGCGGCATTCATTATCTGAACGACCGATTGCAACTCGGGACCGGGCCGTGGAGTCACACCCAGGCAGAGCCGTTGCATCGGTTGCGCGGGCACGTGTTTGGCATCGTGGGCATCGGGCGCATCGGTGGCGCGACCGCGTTACGCGCGAAGGCACTGGGGATGGACGTGGTTTATTACGATCCATTCGCACCGCAAGGCCGCGACAAATCGCTGGGCATTCGTGCTGCAGAGACCCTGGATGAACTTCTCGCACAGGCCCACGTCGTGAGCCTTCACTGTCCACTTACCGCGGAAACAAAACACTTGGTCAACCGTGACACGATCAGGAAGTTGCAGCCCGGTTCCTTTGTTGTGAACACGTCACGAGGCGGCGTAGTCGATGCGCTTGCGGTTCTCGACGGGATTACCTCCGGGCATTTGCGCGGCGCGGCCATTGATGTCTTGGAAACGGAGCCGCCGGCGCCAGACCATCCGCTCCTCGTGGCATGGCGCGATCCGAAACATCCCGCGCACGGTCGCTTGATCATCAATCCGCACTCGGCGTTCTATTCCGAGGAAGGCATGCTCGATATGCGCGTCAAAGGCAGCCAAAACTGCCGACGCGTGTTGCTGGGCCAGCCACCCTACAACGTGGTCAATTAGTCGGCCGCGCGATGACACCGCCCTCCGCCACTCAACCGACGCGGGCGCGGCATTGGGTCATCGTCTTCGCTGCCACGCTGGCGATCATTACCTACGTCGACCGCGTCTGCATCTCGCAGTCCGCCGGGCATATTCAGCAGGACCTTGGTTTCACCAAGGAACAGATGAGCTGGGTCTTCTCGGCGTTCACGCTGGCCTACGCGCTTTTTGAAATCCCCGCGGGTTGGCTCGGCGACCATCGTGGTCCGCGCGGTGTGCTCATGCGGGTCGTGGTCATGTGGTCATTCTTCACCGCGGCGACGGGCTGGGCGTGGAACCTGGCTTCCATGATTGTGTGCCGGTTCCTGTTTGGCGCGGGTGAAGCCGGCTGTTTTCCGAATCTCACCAAAATCTTCACCATCTGGCTTCCTTGGAACGAGCGCGATCGCGCGCAGGGCATCACGTGGTTGAGCGCGCGCTGGGGCGGGGCCTTCACGCCACTGCTTGTGTTCTGGGTGATGACCTTTCTCAACTGGCGCCAGGCGTTTCTGCTTTTCGCCACACTGGGCGTGGTGTGGACGGTCGTGTTTTATTTTTGGTTTCGCGACCATCCGCGCGACCATCGTTCCGTGAACGCCGCGGAACTCGCGTTGCTCGACGGCGCCGAGGTGAACGCCGTGGGTCATGGCGACGTCCCATGGAAACGGCTTCTGCGCAGCCGGTCGGTGTGGCTGCTTTGGCTCCAATACTTTTGCATGAGCTACGGCTGGTACTTCTACATCACGTGGCTGCCCACGTACCTGAATGAAGCCCGCGACCTGCAATTGGCGAAAAGCGCGTTTTTGTCCGGGTTGCCGCTCTTCTTCGGCGGGCTGGCCTGTTTATTCGTGGGCGTGCTGGTTCAGCGCCTCGCGCGCTGGACCGGGTCGGCGCGTCACGCGCGGCGAATTCCGGCGCTGGTGGGCCTGGTTGTCGCTGCCGTCATGTTGGTTCTTTCCACCCACATCCAGAGTCCAACGCTCGCAATGATCGCCATTGGAGTGGCCGGTTTCGCCAACGATTGCGCGATGCCGAGCGGCTGGGGCGCCTGCATGGACGTTGGCGGCAAGTATGCGGGTTCGCTCTCCGGCAGCATGAACATGATGGGGAATCTCGGCGGCGCGGTCGGCTCCCTCGTCGTGGCCCAGATTCTGAAATTCACCGGCAACAATTGGACGATCTGCTTCTGGGTCGCCGCGGGAATTTACTTGGTCGGCGCCGCCTGCTGGCTTTTCATAGACCCCGTCACGCCGCTGGATGGAAGCTTGGAGCGGGAGGAATTTGCAGCCAGTTAAGTGAAGGAGTGTCAATACCAAGGACTGACTCCTTTACATACGGAATCGCACTTGATAGCGTAACGTGGAAAAATCACCTATGAACATTAAATTTATCACCCTCGTTTTAGTCGCCGCGACAACCACCGTTTTTGGTGGTCAAAGTTCTCCTTATCGGAACAAAGAGGAGGCAGATATCATAGTCATTGGCGGTGGAACGGCGGGTAGCATTCTGATGAAGGAGCTATCAGAGAATGGTCGCTTTTCCGTGTTGGGAATAGAGGCAGGGCGAAATCTAACAACCGATCCAGCCATAGAGGCTGTGGGTCTCCCCGCATTCCAATTGGCTGAGATAGGGAAGCCCCAGTATTTTTGGCCAGGCTGGAATCAAACCTTGCCGATGGCAGGACTTAATGGACGAACCGGTGATTGGACAACGGGAATGCTCTTGGGGGGTGGCTCATCGGTTAACGGATTATACTATGGCCGTGGCTCGAGCGCCGCGTACATGCCTTGGGAAGGAATTTCCGGAAGCAGCAATTGGAGCCTGGGCAATATTCAGGCAACCTTCACGGCCCTTGAAAACTACCAGGGATTGACAACCACACCCGGGGCGCGAGGAAACAATGGTGCTGTCAATGTGCTCCAGACACCCACAGTGTCACAGCTAACAGCGAACATACTATTACCCGCGACACAAGCAGCATTTCCTGGGATTCCAACTGCGTTGGATTACAATGATCCGAGTGTAGAGAACTGCATAGACCCCCGTGCCCAGTGGTTTATTGATCCTTCCGGTACGCAACGGGTGAGCAGCGCAACAGCATTTTTAAACAGCTCGGTTATGACTCCAGAAGGTGAAGGAGTGAACGGGCACAAACTGTTTGTGCTCCTCGATGCAGTCGCTGTGCAAATAGAATTTAACAAACACGGGAGAGCCACAAGAGTAAAATATATCCAGAACGGTAAAGTTCGTAGGGCAAAAGCTCGGAAAGCGGTGGTTTTGGCGGCGGGCATCAACAGCAGCAAGTTGCTGCAGCTTTCCGGCATTGGTCCGTCGCAAGCGTTACAGAATGCAGGCATCAAGCCCGTCTTCATCAATGAGAACGTGGGGAAAAATCTCCAAAACCATCCCCTCTTGTCTATTTCGATGCTGGCCGATCCAGCTATCACTGGGGTACCCCCGGGAGCAGCTTATGCCTATACCATCCATAATGTTTATTTGCCGGCCGTGAGTGGTAGTGCAAGCGACGCGCGAATGGTGCAGATTTTGTTCGATTACATCCCGACGAATGCGCAAACCTCAGTTCCGATACTAAATATTAGCTTGGAGCTTTTGAACCCGCAGAGTACGGGCAGCGTCACCATCCAAAGCGACAACTGCTTTCAGATCGCCGCTACCGACGACGGCTTTTACCAAAATCCTGCCGACCTGGAGAATATGAAGAGTGCCGTCGAGGTCTATCTTCGCGCTCTGCTAGATCAACTAAATATTCTGTACCCATTCCCCTCGCCTTATTTTAGGCCTACTGTAAGTGACCCAATCAATTTAGTCATCCTTTCCGGTTATGACGATGCGACGGTTGAGGCGTACGTGGAAAACAACAGCAATCTTTCACTGGATCCGCACCACTTTACCTCCCACTGTAAAATGGCTCCCCTGAACGCCGGCGGCGTGGTGGATGGCAACGCACTTGTTTATGGCACAAAGAACGTTTTTGTAGCGGATAACTCCATCTGTCCAGTGATTCCCGATAGCGATACGGCAGCAGCCGCGATGATGATCGGATTACGGACCAGCGACATTCTGAAAAATGTCGTAAAATAAATAGTCGTAACAAGATCATCGACATTAAAATAACATTTCTGTTCTTGCCCACGTATCGACCGAGCAGTTCGACAAGATCGAAGTTGCGGTTGTCGATCGCGCGCTTTGCCGAATACACCGCTTTCGGGAATCCAGAGTTGAGCCTCAATCTAGGAATCGAGACCTCGACAGCTGCGCAGGGGTGATCCTCATGCAGGCATACGAATTGATAATTGATTCCAAGTTAAAGCCGAGTCCGTTCGCCATCGTGTCTGCGGACGATTTTCAGAGCCATACTGGGCGGCACCTTGACCCCCATGTCATTCTGGAACGGCCAACCGTTAGTCTGTATTGCCTCGACCATGACAACCGCCGGGCGCTTTTTGTAGATACATCACCCGAAACCAATCTATTGCAGGCCCCCTTTTACTTCATCGCCCAATATGAGGCAGCCCAGCGCCTGATTTCAGTCCCTTACGACATTCTCCATACGCTCGCCCGCGAAGTTGACATCAATCCGGAACGCATCATTCTGCTCTATTCAACTGGTCGTTGCGGGTCGACCCTGCTCAGCCATGTTATGAATCTGAACCCGTCCGTCGTCAGTTTCTCGGAACCCGATGTGTTCTCGCAACTGGTGATGCTGCGAACAAGCGGCCAGAGCGACGACGCGGAGGTTGCCTCCCTTCTGTATGACTCCCTCATGATCATGTGCGCAAACGCCCAGCAGCGAGGATTTCAATACTGGGCTTTTAAGTTCAGAAGCTATGTGTTATCGGTCAGCGATCTGCTCTATCGGGTTGTGCCAAAGGCGAAGATTCTTTTTCTGTATCGGAATGGGCGGACTTGGGCGCGTTCTTTCAGTCGAGCGTTTGGATTATCAGATGCCCAGTTGGAGAGAGGGTTGGTGAAATCTCGATACTTGATTCCCAGCGTCAACGTCTTTGTGAAGACGAATACTCGCCCAATCAGTTGGCTGGAGTATTTGGCAAACATGTGGGTCTCGACGATGCACGACAGTAATTGGCTCAAGCAGCAGCGGGCTGCCATCGCCTGTGCCCGTTTTGAAGATTTGAAAGTTAGACCGCAGGCAGTCATCCAATCCTTGCTGACTCATTGCGAGTTGCCGTTGCCGGATCCCAATCAACTCGCAAAGATTTTGGCCAGGGATTCCCAAGCGGGGACAGAGGGCGCTCAGGATAGGGGAGAGCCGGCGCGTCTTTTGACTGACGACGACCTGGCCAAGCTGGAGCGCATAATCCGCGAGCTTGATCCCGGGTTGGCCCCCGACACGATTCTGCGGTAATCCGCCCCAGTCCCTGCCAGTTTCTCCCTCACGGCGTGATGTCAAATCGATAGAACCCTTTTGGCTGGGATGCTCCGCCAAAGTTGGTCAGCGTCAGCAGAGCCCCGATACTGGTTATTGATCCGCCCTCATTGTTCCAGTTGGTGGGGTTCATCGAACTGCTAAACTGTAATTGATAGATCTCGCCTGCGATGGAGGGGATGGAGAAGATGATGTTTGTCGCCGCAACTTGGACTTTGGTGATTTGATTGATTGGATAGGGCGGAGGACTGAGGGGGAGAATCATCTCAAATATGGCACCGTGTCCGTTCGTTCCGCCGAACTGGGTCGTCCCGTAGAAATTCCCGTTGCTACCCTGTACCGGCGGGTCTATTGGAAATCCTCCATCGGTCGAATCACCTTTGAAGGAATAAAGATTCGAATAGCTGCCGCTGGAACTGATCCGAAATACCGTGCCGGAACCGGCTGCCCCGCCCTTAAGCGTCGTTCCATAGAAACTGCCGTCGCTGCCCTGTACCAGTCCGGCGGCGGGTTCTTGTCCATCGTTGGGGGAGCCGACAAACGAGTACAAATTCGTTTCGCTGCCGCTGGGACTGATCCGGAATACCATACCGCAACCATTGGTGCAAGCGGTGAGTAGACCGGCGGCAGCAGCCGTCCCATAGAAATTGCCGTCGCTGCCTTGGACCAGCGCGCCAGATGGAATGACCCCGTCATTCGTGGAGATGCCAAAGGAGTACAGATTCGTGTAGCTGCCACTGGGACTTATCCGAAACACCGTGCCGCATCCGTTGGTGCCGCAATTGGTGCTCGTCCCTCCGAATCCGGTTGTCCCGTAGAAATTACCGTCGCTGCCTTGAACCAGCCCGCCAGATGGGCTGGTCCCGTCATTCGTGTTGATGCCAAAGGAGTACAGATTCGTGTAGCTGCCACTGGAACTGATGCGAAATACCGTGCCGGAGTTGACCGTCCCGCCTAAAGGGGTCACCCCGTAGAAATTACCGTCGCTGCCCTGTACCAGCCCGGCAGTAGGCACGGCTCCATCGGTGGGGTAGCCGACAAAGCTGTGTAGATTCGTATAACTGCCGCTGGAACTGATCCGAAACACGGTGCCGGAGTTGGCTATCCCGCCCAGATCGGTTGTCCCATAGAAATTGCTGTCGCTGCCCTGTACCAGCCCGGCATTTGGATGCCCACCATCGCTGGGGAAGCCGACAAAGGAGTAAAGATTCGATTCGGTGCCGCTGGGACTCATCCGAAACACGATACCGTTGTTGTTCGTCCCACCTCCAAACGTCGTCCCGTAGAAATTGCCGTCATTGCCTTGGACAAGCTTTGCGCGTGAATCGGTCCCATCGCCTGGAAAGCCGACAAAGAAGTGAAGGTTTGTCTCCGTCAGTGCGTTCGCATTGAACGCTCGACACGCCAAGAGCAATGGAATAACTGCGATGACAAGGCGGAGCAATTTTGACACTGCCAACCCGACCCGAATCCCTTTGTTCATACCCGATGTCTCCTCACTCTTTGCCAAACTCGCCGTTGCCCAAAGAACCCCAATAGCAAATCAGTCCCGCCGAGTCGAGCCTTCTCCGCCCATTCCCACCCGCATGACTGCCTCCTGTTCCTTCAACCGCCCCCAGAATCCCCGCATAAAAACTATCACCCTGACACTTACCCGACAGGGGCAAAAAACCCTGTTTTGGGTGAATGCGGAAATCTGAATGCCGCAACCCCGCCCGCATCCCGCCGCCGTTTGCGGTCACGCTCACGATTGACCTACTCATCGCAACTCGGTAGCATTCTTTATTATGGACTACCAAATAATTGAATCGTCTAGGTATGAAGTCTTGGTCAATGAAGTAAAGAAAGCCATCAAATCGGGATGGCAACCGCTGGGGGCACCATTCCAGCCCGGCAAATATTGGTACCAAGCGATGGTGATAAAGCCACAGGCACAACCGCCAATGATACAACCGCACCCGTAACCGCACTCACTGGGCTACAAGCCCGCGGCTCGATGATGATTCATGGGTCTGGTCTCGATCCTCGCCCCCGAAAAACTATCACCCTAACACTCGCCCAACAGGGGGGAAAAGCCCCGTTTCGGGCGATAGCAACCGGAGTTCAGAGTAGGACTCCCGCCCAGAAAAGCCGCCGGATCAACAGGAAACAGAGGAAGATCCGACTCCAGAAATTGGCGGGAGTGACGGGGCTCGAACCCGCAACCTCTGCCGTGACAGGGCAGCGCTCTGAACCAATTGAGCTACACCCCCGCGTTTGGACCGCGGGAAAATCCGCTTGGGCTATGACGTGGCGTCAACCGCCGCTTGTTCATGGCCTGCCAGCCAAAGCCCGGCTGCCAGCCGAGCGGCGGCTGGTGGGCGCTAAAGGACTTGAACCTTTGACCCCCTCGGTGTAAACGAGGTGCTCTAGCCAACTGAGCTAAGCGCCCGCAACCAAAAGCATTACAGGCAAAACACCCCCTTGTCAACGCCGTGGTTTGGAGTCATCATTCCTTGGGCGTATGTTTATGTTGCTGTGGTGGTAATACCAAACGGAGGCAGCCATGTATAAAACGATTCTCTTATGCAGCGACGGTTCACCAGCCGCCGAAGTCGCGGGTGATTACGCAATCTGGCTCGCTCGCAAACTCAGCGCCTCCCTCCGTGCGCTCTATGTCACTGACATCCGTCTTTTGGAAGGTCCGTGGCTCGCGGATTTGTCGGGCGCGGTCGGCGCGCAACCCTACTCGGCCCTGTTGCCGCAGTTACAAAAGATCCAGGAAGAAAAAGCTGCGATGGTCCTGGCGGCGGCCAAAGAACGTTGTGATAAGAGCGGTGTCAGTTGCGAGACGGCCCACGAAACCGGCAGCTTGCTGCCAGCGATTCTCGATCAGGAGCGACAGGCGGACCTCGTCGTCCTCGGCCAGCATGGGGAACACGCGGAATGGTCGGACGAGATGCTGGGCTCTGTCGTCGAACGCGTGGTGCGCGCTTCGGTCAAACCGTGCCTCGTCACGCCGGGGAAGTTTCACGAGATCAGCCATATGCTGGTCGCGTACGACGGCAGCGAGGAATCGAGCAAGGCGCTGCGCGCGGCCATCGCGCTTGCCCCGGCCTTGGGAGTGAAGATGACGATTACGATGGTCGCGGCGCTGGGCGGCGAAGACGCAGCTGCCGCGCTTCTTGAAAAGGCGAAGCAGCGGGCGCTGAGCGGTAATGTCAAAGCCAACGTGGAAGTGCTGCATGGCGACCCCGAAGAGGAAATCCTCGAACTACGGGAAACCATCGGCGCCGATCTTATTGTCATGGGCGCCTACGGCCACACCCGCATCCGCGAACTCATCCTCGGCTCGACCACTTCCCACGTCATCCGCAAGGCTACCGTTCCCGTGCTGTTGGTACGGACAGCCTAACGGGGGTTTTGCGAACCTCAACCCCATGAAGAGCAGCCGCCCACGTCACAAGGAAGTCCGCCGCGAATTCCAGGTTCGTCCGCGACTTTATCGCGGCGTGGATATCGCGATCGGTCCGGGCAAGGCGGATTTACTGGAAGCCGTTCACCGGGCGGGATCGATCGCGGCGGCCGCCGAATCCATGGGCATGTCCTACATGCGTGCGTGGATGCTGATCCGTACTATGAATAGCTGTTTCAAAGCGCCGCTGGTGCGGACCAAGCGTGGCGGCGCGGAACGCGGAACTGCAATCCTGACGGAGACAGGCAGGAGCGTGCTGGCATTGTACCGCCGCGTCGAAATGCAGAGCCTCAAGGCCACACAGGCACTTCGCAGGCAGTTGTCGGATCGACTGCGGTAACCACCTTTATCCGGGGAAATACCCGACTGCCGGCTTTCTGCTTGCGTTTGTCGCCGATATATTTGTAAAAATATAACGCGTGAAAGGGCAAGTTTAATTCTGAAATGAACGGACGATGCGGCATGCGGGGGTTTGCTATGTTCAAAAGTGTCGTGTGTCTGGTGTTTTGTTCCTGTCTGGCGGACGCTGGTGAGGTTTCGGCTCAAATTGCGGTGACAAACAATCCCACGATCGATGCGTTTGTCCGATCAGCGGACCCGATTCACAATTATGGCGCCGCCGGTGCGCTTGCGGTTTCGGGATCCATTGCCACCAATTCAACGGGCATAAACAACGGATTGCTGGACTCGTTTCTGCAGTTCAATATTTCAGGCGCTGTCAGCAGTTTCAACGCAACATTCGGCGTTGGGCAATGGACGATTACCGGCATCACCCTCGGTGTGATGGCGCAGCCACCGAATAATACTATTTTCAATTATGGTTCCGGTACGTTCGCTGTTAACTGGATGGCGAACAATGCCTGGACCGAAGGCACCGGGACGCCCGCCAGCCCCACCAGCACTGGTATTACCTATTCGCAAGAGTCATCCCTCTTGAATTCCAATGTGGATGAAGCGTTGGGGACATTCAATTACGGCGGAGCGACCAGTGGACGGATGAATCTTTCGCTGGGATTGACATCCGGCTTTCTCAGTGAGATTTCAACTGGTAGCCTGGTGAGCCTTTACATGACCGCGACTTCCAACAGCACCGTTGGCTTCACCTTCAACTCCGAGAATTTTGGCACGGCTTCGGCACGGCCATCTATTATCATCACGGCTGTCGCGGTTCCGGAACCCTCAACCATGGTTTTGCTGGGCGCGGCATGCGTGGTTCTGGGCGCAGCGGGTCGTCGACGCGGGAGGAGCAGGCATGCGGCCGCCGACTAGACGAGCGGCGTTCACTCTGATCGAACTGCTGGTGGTCATAGCGATCATCGGGGTACTGGCGGCCATGGTGCTTAGTGCGCTGGGAAAGACTCGCGCACGGGGGGAGAGCGCCCGCTGCGCCGGTAATCTCCGGCAGTGGGGCCTCGCATTGCAGTTGTACATCGGCGACTACAACGAGTATATCCCACGCCGCGGCCAGGGGGTCCAACCGTTGATGCTGATCAATCGCCCGGAAGATTGGTTCAACTGCCTGCCGCGCTATTTCGGGTCGCAGTCCTACAGTAATTTGGTTGCGCAAGGCGTACGGCCACAGGCGGGCGATTCGTCATCAATATTTATCGACCCGAGCGCGAAAAATCCGGGGGGCACCTATTTTCTGCCCTATGCGATGAACATGTACCTCTCACCGTGGATTCGCCCGGACCAACATCGGCTGCCGGAGATTCCCAAGCCGGAGCAACTCGCTTTCATGGCGGACGCGTCCGGCCAATATTCATCCACGGTCCCGTCGCAATTAGGATACACTGTTATGGCGCGGCATTCTGGACGAGCCAACGTTGTCTTCGTAGATGGACGCGTAGATTCGTTTGCGGGTGACTATCTCGGCTGCGGTGTTGGCGAGCCGACGCGGCCGGACATCCGCTGGCAAACACTTACCGCCGGCATCAACCAGGCGCCGTTGCCATGAGCAGCCGGCTTTTCCCTGTTTGCCTCGCCGCAGTTCTTGCCATCGCGAACGGCTGCGGGCCGTCTTCGCCCCCGGCCAACCCTCCAGTTCGCGTCGCCATCATCGGCGGCATGATCATGACAGGCGTGTGGCAGGGGATCGCCAAACAATTCGAGGCCGACACCGGCTACAAGGTGAAGGTCGTCATGGCGGGAAATAAACAGGTCCTCGTCGAATCGTTCCGCAAAGGCGACGCGGATTTTCTGACGATGCACTCGACCGACGACGCGATGGACCTTGTCGCCGACGGCTATGCTGTGGGAATGAAACCGTGGGCGCGCAATGAACTGATCATCGTCGGACCGCCCGACGATCCCGCGCACATCAAGGGCATGACGGATGGCGCCGCAGCGTTGCGAAAGATTGCTGAGGCACACGCACCGTATGTGGATTTCTTTGACGCCGGGGCGCGGCAGGTAGCGGACAAACTTTGGAAAAAGGCGGGCCTCGTGCCGCAGGGCGACTGGGTCCTGAAAGATGAGAGCGATAATGGGCAGGGTGTGGTCATGTTCGCGCAGAAACATCACGCCTACGTGATTGTCGGGCGCATTCCCGTCGTGAAGGGCAAGATCAACTCGGATGGCATGGAAATCATGGTCCGCGGCGACCCCGATATGCGCCGCCCGTTCGTGGTGATGGTCGCCAACGTGAACCGTTTCCCCCATGCGAATGTGGCGGGTGCTCAGGCGTTGGCCGATTACCTGACCTCAGAAAAGGGGCAGCAGTTCCTGAAAGACTTCGCCGCCAGGCAGCCTGATGGCGTTCCGTTGTTCTATCCGATAGGGGCGGAATAAATTCGCATGAACGTCCGGCTTCTGATGGCTTGCCTGTGGTTCCTGGTCGCCTCTTCCGTCACGGCACAGGTCGTTCTTACGAACTATCCGGTAGCGGACACCTTCGTGCGGTCATTGGATCCCACCCACAATTATGGTGGGGCCGGCGCGTTGTCGGTGTCAGGGTTGATCGCCACCAATGTCATCGGTCAGCAGGCGGGATTGCTGGACTCCTTCCTGCGGTTTGATGTGTCCGGGGTCGCGAGCAATTTCAACAGTATTTACGGGGCGGGACGCTGGGGAATAAGCAGTGTCACCCTGGTCGTCTTCGAGCAGACGGACGTTAACAACACCGACTTTAATGGCGGTGTCGGCCCGTTCGAGATACGGTGGATCGCAACCAATACGTGGACAGAAGGCACGGGCAAGCCGAACAATCCCACAACCGACGGCATCGTGTATAATGACGAGCCGTCCCTCCTGAACTCCAATCTGGACAAGTCGCTGGGCACGTTCGTTAACGGCGGCACCAACGGCGTGGTGCGACTGTCGCTTGGGGCGTCCGCCGGTTTTGTCAGTAATCTTTCGACAGGAAACCTGGTCAGTCTTTTCCTGACGGCGACCACCAACAGCACTGTTGGCTTCACGTTTCATTCGCGCAATTTTATCGACCCCTCGCAATTTCCCTTCTTGGAAATTACGGCGATCCCGATTCCGCAGATTACGTCGCTGGTGGTCGTCGGCTCGGATGTAAAAATCGGCTTCATCACGACAAACAACATTTCATACTCGGTCGAATACAGCACGAACTTGGTCACCGGCAGCTGGAATCCCCTGACAAACGGCATCGCTGGCACCGGTGGCATTGTCACGGTCACGGATTCGGGCGCGGCAACAGCGCCGCAACGCTTTTACAAGGTCGGCGCCGGGTACTGAACTGGTTCTTCCGCATGTTATACTCACCCCCCATGCGCAAAGGTTGGATTCGCTTCGACCGCAACGAATTTGCCGGCGCGTTTGGCGACATCGGGACCGACTTGCCGCTCATCATTGCGATGATTCTCGTGGCGGGGATCGACGCGGCGAGCGCCTTGATCATGTTTGGCGTAATGCAGCTTTTCACGGGGTTGCGCTACGGGATTCCGATGCCCGTGCAGCCGTTGAAAGCAATGGCAGCACTGGTGATTGCGCAAAAACTGAGTGGCGGCGTGCTCTTCGGCGGCGGCCTCGCAATTGGCGTACTCATGCTCGTCCTGACGGTGACGGGCCTGATCGAATGGCTGGCGCGTGTCGTTCCAAAGACCGTGGTGCGGGGGATTCAGTTTGGCCTCGGCCTCCAACTCGCGATGCTCGCCATAAAGGATTACGTCCCGGCGGATGGCGCGGCGGGGTACGCGTTGGCGGCAGCCGGGTTTGTCATCACGATCATCTTGCTGGGCAACCGCCGGTTTCCGGCAGCATTGTTCGTGATCGCGCTGGGAGTCGCCTACGCGCTTGTTTTCAAGGTCGATTCCGGCATGGTGTGGCGGGGCGCAGGCCTCCACCTCCCCCAACTGCACGTGGTGACGCGAGAGGATTTGCTGGCGGGCCTGATTGTTCTGGCTGTGCCGCAGATTCCGTTGTCGCTGGGCAACTCAATCCTGGCCACGCGACAAGTGGCCGAGGATTTTTTTCCGGAACGCCCGCTGACGATCCGCCAGATTAGCTTCACGTACTCGATGATGAACCTGATCAATCCCTGGTTTGGCGGCGTCCCGACCTGTCACGGCTCGGGCGGGATGGCGGGGCACTATACGTTCGGGGCGCGCACGGGCGGTTCGGTCATTATCTACGGATGCCTCTACCTGGCGCTGGGCCTTTTCTTCAGCGGCTGCTTCGCACAACTGATCCAGGTTTTCCCGAAGCCGATTCTCGGTGTGATGCTCGCATTTGAGGGGCTCGCCATGCTGCTGCTGGTTCGGGACATCGCTGGTTCGAAGCCTGACCTGTTCATCGCGATGTTGGTGGGACTGATGGCGGCCGGCTTGTCGTACGGATACGCGATAGGATTGATTGTTGGGACCGCGCTGGTTTATCTATGGCGTAACCGGCAACAAACAATATGAAACCTGTCATCGCCATCACACCCGAAGCCATCACGCTGCGGTCACGGATGGACGGGCGCGGCTCGTTCTGCGGCGTCTCCTACTCGGAGGCTATCGAACTGGCCGGGGGCGTGCCGCTCATCGTGCCGCTAACACGCGACAAAACATTGCTCGATCATTTTCTTAAGACTTGCGATGGCTGGCTATTGACCGGTGGCGGCGATGTGGCTGCGAAGTTCTACGCGCCACGGATGTCCGCGACGCTACGCAAGAAAATCTCGGGCGCGGACGAGGTGCGGGATGAGATGGAGATCTACGTGGCGCGCAAACTGCGGGAGCGCGACCAACCCTTGTTCGGAATTTGCCGCGGCATCCAGGTGATGAACGTGGCCTTCGGCGGCACGCTGCTGCCACACATCGCCGGCCACCGCAATCCGCAGCCGGACGCCTTCGCGCATAAGATCGAGTGGACGAAGCGGGGCACGTTAAACCGTGCGATGGATGGCTTTGACCGTGTGAATACGAGCCATCACCAGGTGCTGGACCGCGTCGCGCCTGGTTTCGAGGTGGTCGCGCGCGCGCCCGATGGCGTCATTGAGGCGATGGAGAAACCGGATGCCCGGTTTTGTTGCGGCGTGCAGTTTCATCCGGAAAGGCTTGTGAAAAGGGCGCCCCAATTCCAGAAACTCTTCCGGGAGTTTGTGAAGGCGTGCCGAGGGCGCGATGCCTAGCTTTTTGCGGGAGCCGACGATTCGTCGGGCTCGGTTTCTTCGGTAGGCGACTCTTGTAGCCGCGGATGCGCCTTGCGCTTGTACTCAACATGCTCGTCCCGCATCACTGAATTGGCCCAATCTTCGAAGAGCGCCTGGCGATTGCGGTCGAGAAGTTGCGCTGCCAACTGGACCTTGTTCTTCTCGAAATCCTCCGGGTTCGGCGGGGTGCGCTGTTTGACGTGGAAGAACAAACCTCCGTTGGGCGTAAGGATAAAGTCGCTGACGGCATTTGTCGGCATACCGAGCGCCATGTCCTTGATTCGGTTGGCGAACGGGATATTGGTCGTGTCCTGCGCGATGGTGAACGGCTCCGTCGTCCTAGCCTTCACTCCGGCGGAGGCGCAGACGTCGCTGAAATTCTTGCCCGCAGTGACAGCCTCCTTGACTTTGGCGGCGAGTTCACGACCTTGCTTGACTGCGGCATCGCGGGCCTGTTGCTGTTTCAGGAGATCGACGACCTGTTCTTTCACCTCATCGAAAGGCGGGACCTCACTCGGCTTGCTGGCGATATACTCCATCACGTAATAGCCGTCTTCCCCGCGAACGGGATCGCTGAAGGGTACTTCCGGGCTCAGTGAAAATGCCGCCTGGTTGAACTGCAGCCCGGCGCTGACGCCGGCAACCGTGCCCCGCAAACTGAAGAAGTCCGTCTCGTGCGGCGTGATGCCGAAATCCGCCGCGATCTTCGCAAAATCGGGACGGGCCGCCCCCGGCTCGTGCACGAGTTTGACCGAAAACCCGGTCGCACGGTCTCCCGCGAGCCGCTCCGCGCGGAGGTCGAGCAGGTCCTTCTTCACTTCGTCCTTCACATCGGCCAACAGCCTGGGTTTCTTCTGGTCGTCGAGATATTTATTCTTGTTGAGTTCGTAATACTCCCCAATCTCACCCTCGCCGAGCGTGACGGACTTCCGGGCCTCGGAAATCGTGAAGTAGACCTCGCGGACTTTGACCTGCGCGGGCTTGCGGAACTTCTCTTTATTCTGGTCATAGAACGCTTTGGCCTCGTCGTCTTTGACCGTGAATTTTTCCTTGCGGTCGGCCCCGTTGAACTCAACGTAGTCGATCGTTGTCTCTTCGTGTAGTGGTGTATACGCGAGCTTCAACTCAGCCGGGGTGACCTTCGCCGCGGTGGCAACCAGCGCGCGGAGGCGTGACAACTCGATTTGCTCGCGAATGGTCTCCGCCAACTGCGCTTCGCTGATGCTGAGGTTGTTCAGAAAGTTCACGTAACGCTGGTAGCGATCGGGGTCGAACTGCTTCTGTTCGTTCAGAAAGGCGGGCAGCATGCGAAGCTGCTGGACCACTTCATCGTCGCTGGCGCTGATGCCGAATTCCCTGGCCTTGCGCAGCAAGATGAGACGCTGCACAGCCTCGATGTTGAGCTGGTCTTCGAATTCAAGGGAACGAGCGGGCTGACGGCCACTGCTGAATACGATCTCGGTCATCACGACGTTCTTGGCGCTCTGAAAATCAGCGAAGTTTACGGGCTTGCCGCCGATCGTCGGCAATTCCGTGCGCTGTTGTTTCAGGGAAGCCGATGGGCTGAACATCACGACGAAGCTCGGGACCAACAGCAACAGCACGCCTCCCAGAATCCAGGGGCCCCATCTTTGTAATCGTTCGCCGTGAGCTATAAACATATCAATCTCTCCCGTAGGGAGTGGCGAGAATACCCGCGCGCTCCGCCATCGTCAAACGCCAAAATCATTGTTAGACTGATTGTATCATTTATATATGAGAATTGTCGCCGATCCAAATATCCCCCTCGTGCAGGAGGCATTTGGCCCCCTGGGCGAGGTGGGGCTGGTGCCCGGGCGCGAGATTACGGCTGGATCGGTGCGCGACGCCGATGCGCTGCTCGTCCGGTCGGTCACTCCGGTGAACGCCGCGTTGCTGGATGGCAGTTCGGTGAAATTTGTTGGCACGGCCACCATCGGCACCGACCATGTCGATCAAGCATACCTATCCGCGGAGGGTATCGGCTTTGCCAGCGCCCAGGGCAGTAATGCGAATTCCGTGGCGGAATATGTGGTGGCGGCCATGCTGGAAATGGCCCACCGGCAGAGATTTCGACTCCGCGACAAAACGCTGGGGGTCATCGGCGTGGGTCACGTCGGCTCACGCGTTGTCCGCAATGCCGAGGCGCTTGGCATGCGCGTACTCCAGAACGATCCGCCGCGCGCGCGCGCTGAGCGTCTCCGTGACTATGTCGCGATTGATCGGGTACTCTCCGAGGCGGACATCATTTCATTGCATGTCCCACTCACAAAATCGGGCGCGCACTCCACGTACCATCTGGTCGCAAGGGATGCGCTCGCTGCTTTAGAAGACCGACTGCCGATTCTTATTAACACCTCACGAGGTGCTGTGATTGACGACAAAGATCTACTCAAAGCAATTGATGGGGGAAAGATTGGAGGTGTTGTGCTGGATGTCTGGGAAAATGAGCCGAACATTTCACCAGAGTTGCTGGACGTTATCGACATCGGCACACCCCACATCGCGGGCTACAGCTTTGACGGCAAGGTGAATGGCACTCGAATGATCTATCGCGCTTTTTGCGAATCCTTTGGCGTCAAACCCGGTTGGGAGCCGATACTGCCACCGCCGCCGGAACCGCGTTTCAAAGCCCACTTTCGCAACGAGGAGGACGATGAAGACGTATTGCGGGGCGTTATCGAACGTGTTTACAACATTTCAGCGGACGATACAGCGTTGCGCACGGATGTCTGTCGATTCGACAAACTTCGTGCAGAATATCCTGTGCGGCGTGAGTTCTTTAATATGAGCGCGGTATTATCAGGTGCTCCTGACCGGCTGCAGCGCAAGTTCGCAGCTCTTGGTTTCAAAAAGGGTTAACGACGTTCGGACACGGGCGACGGTCCAGCACCGCCAGCAGATTCTCTGCCGCCAGGATTGACATGCGACGACGCGTCTCGATGGTTGCACTGCCGAGGTGAGGCAGTAAAAGGGTATTCGGCATCGACGCCAATTCTGGGCTGATCTGCGGCTCGTGCTCGTAAACATCCAGTCCCGCGCCCGCGATCCAACCTTCGCGTAACGCCTGCACCAGCGCTGCCTCATTGACCACCGCGCCGCGCGCCATGTTGATGAAAAACGCCATTGGTTTCATCTTCCGAAACTCTGCCGCGCCGAACAGGTGCCTCGTGTCGGGCGTCAAGGGGACATGGACGCAAAGAAAATCGGATTCTCGCAGAACCTCATCGAAGGAGACGCGCCTGCCGCCGAGCGCATCCATCTCGGGCTTCGTACTGCGCGCAAAATACAGCAGGCGCATCGAAAAACCGGTGCCGCGTTTGGCAACCGCCGCGCCGATGCGGCCGGCCCCGACGATACCGAGGGTCTTGCCCGCCACGTCGACGCCGCGCAATAGCGTGGGCGACAGGCCCTGCCATTTACCGGAACGAGTGAGAGCGTCGCCTTCGACGACACGGCGCGCGACACCAAGGATAAGCGCCCACGTGAGATCGGCGACCGCATCGGTGAGGACATCGGGTGTGTTGGTAACAAGAACTCGGCGGCGTGTGGCCTCCGCGAGATCGACGTTGTCGTAGCCGACCGCGATACAGGAAACGACTTTAAGTTTTGGCGCCGCGTCGAGGAATTCAGCATCGACGCGTTCGCCACCCCCGATGACGACACCGTCGCAGGAGCGCGCTAGCGCCAGGAGTTCAGTGCGTGGCAAAGGCGTTTCTTCGTCGTGCAAGCGGATGTCCACGCCGCTTTGGCGAAGCAGATCGATGCCCTCGGGCGGGATGCGGCGGGTCACGAAGACATTCCAACTCATGCGGCGATTCTGACCATCAGCAATGGGCTGGTCAAGCTGTGACACGATGGCGCGTGTGAGACAGTGGAAGTCGAAGATGTGTGACATGGACTGAGACATGGCGCACCTGCTTCGCTTGTTGGATGTTTCCTAACAAACTGCGCAATAATAGCTTGCACACAAAATAAATTTCATGGCATTGGCATTGCTAAAGGAACTGGCGGATTTTCAATGCTCGGAGAGGAGCACCACTACAATGGCAAAAGTTTTAGGAATCGATTTAGGAACAACCAACTCCTGTATGGCGGTCATGGAGGGAGGCGAGCCGGTCGTCATCCCCAACGCGGAAGGCGGACGCACCACACCATCGATCGTGGGGTTCACGAAATCCGGCGAGCGGCTGGTCGGTCAGGCCGCCAAGCGCCAGGGTGTCGTCAATCCGACGAACACCGTCTATTCAATCAAGCGTTTCATGGGCCGCAAGTACGACGAGGTCGAGATGGAGCGCAAGCGCGTCCCTTATCAGGTCGTCCGCGCCTCCAACGGCGACGCCGGCGTCAAGGTCGTGGTCGGCGGCGAAGAGAAAACTTTCACGCCACCCGAAATTTCCGCGATGATTCTGGGCAAGATGAAGGCCGATGCCGAAGCCTACCTCGGCGAAAAGATCACGCAAGCCGTCATCACCGTTCCCGCATATTTTAACGACGCCCAGCGCCAGGCCACCAAGGACGCCGGCAAGATTGCCGGGCTGGAAGTCTTGCGCATTATCAATGAACCCACCGCGGCCTCGCTCGCCTACGGCCTCGACAAAAAGAAGGATGAGCATATCGCCGTGTACGACCTCGGTGGCGGCACGTTCGATATTTCCCTTTTAAACATCGGCGACGGCGTTTTCGAAGTGCTCGCCACCAACGGCGACACGCATCTCGGCGGTGACGACTTCGACGAGCGCGTGATGAATTGGATCATCGACGACTTCAAGAAGGAGACCGGGGCCGATCTGAAAAAGCAACCCGACGCACTACAGCGCATCAAAGAAGAAAGCGAGAAGGCCAAGATCGCGCTCTCCAGCGCGATGGAATACGAGATCAACCTGCCCTTCATCACCGCGGACGCCAGCGGTCCGAAGCACATCGTCAAGAAGCTGACGCGGGCGAAACTCGAACAACTTTGCGATGAATTGATTGAGCGCACGGTTCCTCCCGTCGAAGCCTGTTTGCGTGACGGCAAGCTCGACATGTCGAAAGTGGACGAGCTGGTGCTCGTCGGCGGTATGACACGTATGCCAAAGGTCGTTGAGACCGCGCGCAAGCTCATTGGCAAAGCGCCGCACCAGGGCGTGAATCCCGACGAAGTCGTCGCGATTGGCGCGGGCATCCAGGGCGGCGTCCTCACCGGTCAGGTCAAACAGGACATCGTTCTGCTCGACGTAACGCCGCTGTCTCTCGGCATCGAGACGTTGGGGAACGTGTTCACCCCGCTCATTCCCCGTAACACGACGATCCCCACCCGTAAGAGCGAGATCTTTTCGACCGCGGCCGACAGCCAGACCAGCGTCGAAGTTCACGTCATGCAGGGCGAACGACCGATGGCGCGCGACAACAAGACGATTGGGCGGTTTCACCTGACGGACCTTCCACCGGCGCCGCGAGGCGTGCCGCAGATTGAAGTCGGGTTCGACATCGATGCCAACGGCATCCTGCACGTCAGCGCGAAGGACCTCGGCACGGGCAAATCGCAGAAGATCACCATCACGGCATCGAGCGGCCTCTCGAAGGAAGAGGTCGAGAAGATGCGGAAGGAAGCGGAGGCGCACGCCGAGGAAGACCAGAAACTCCGCGAGCAGGTCGAATTGAAGAACCGTAGCGATGCGCGTGTGTACGAGACCGAGAAGTTGATGAAGGAGCACAAGGACCTCATCAATGATGACCAACGCAAGAAACTGGAAGACGCGTTGGCGAAGGTCAAAGACGCGCTCAAGACTGAGAACTTCGATGCGATGAAGACCGCCGAGGAACAATTGACCGAAGTGTGGCACGCGGTTTCATCGGACATCTACGCGAAGGCGCGCGAGAAGTCCGGTGCCGGCGCGGCCCCCGGTGGGCCCGGACCCCAGCCCGAAGCGTCGGCGGAGCCAGCGAAGCCCGCCGGCAAAGAAGGCGAGGTCGTGGACGCCGATTTCGAAATGGTGGACGACGACAAGAAGAAGTGAGGCGGTAGCGACACCGCATTCATTTTGTAGCGGCGCTCTGTGAGCGCCGATTTAACCGAGGCGACGGTCGCAGACCGCCGCTACAACAACACGAACCAACAGGAGTGCAGAAAACGATGAGCGTAAAACCATTGGGCGATCGGGTGCTGGTGCAGCCGGTTGAAGAGCAGGAAGTGAAGAAGGGCGGAATCATCATTCCGGATACCGCCAAAGAGAAGCCCCAGGAGGGCAAGGTAGTCGCCCTGGGCACCGGCAAGCGCGATGAGGACGGGAAACTCATTCCGTTTGAGGTGAAGAAGGGTGATCGCGTGCTGATCAGCAAGTATGGTGGCACGGAGATCAAGATCGATGGCAAAGAGTATCTGATCATGGAAGAGAGTCAGATCCTCGGGATTTTGGAATAACGCGAAACGGTAATTTAAGGAGCGAATTAACATGGCTGCAAAACAATTGTTGTTTGATGAAGACGCGCGCAAGGCATTGTTGCGCGGAGTCGAGAAACTGAGCCGGGCCGTCAAGGTCACGCTCGGACCGAAGGGCCGCAATGTGGTCCTCGACAAGAAATTTGGTTCGCCAACCATCACCAAGGACGGTGTGACGGTGGCGAAGGAAATCGAACTGGAAGATCCGTACGAGAACATGGGCGCCCAGATGGTGCGCGAAGTCGCCAGCAAGACCAGCGACATCGCCGGCGATGGCACGACCACCGCGACGGTTCTGGCCGAGTCCATTTACCGCGAAGGCCTGCGCAACGTGACCGCGGGCGCCAATCCGATGGCGTTACAGCGCGGCATCAACAAGGCTGTTACAGCGGTAGTCGAGCACCTCAACAAGATTAGCAAGAAGGTCAAGGACCGCAGCGAAATCATGCAGGTCGCGACGATCTCCGCGAACGGCGACAAGACCATTGGCAACATCATTGCCGATGCGATGGACAAGGTTGGCAAAGACGGCACGATCACGGTCGAAGAAGCCAAGTCGATTGAGACTACACTCGACGTTGTCGAGGGTATGCAGTTCGACAAGGGGTATCTCTCGCCCTATTTCGTGACCAACCCCGAGTCGATGGAGTGCATCCTCGAAGACGCCTACATCCTCATCAACGAGAAGAAGATCAGCAGCCTCAAGGACATGCTGCCGTTGCTCGAGAAGACCGCGAAGCTCGGCAAACCGCTGTTGATCATCTCCGAAGATGTCGAAGGCGAAGCGCTGGCGACCCTCGTGGTCAACAAACTGCGCGGCACGATCCACGTGGCGGCGGTGAAAGCTCCTGGCTTCGGTGATCGTCGCAAGGAAATGATGAACGACATCGCCATCCTCACGGGCGGTAAGTTCCTCAGCGAAGATCTCGGCATCAAGCTGGAGAAAGTCGAACTCGACGATCTCGGCCGGGCCAAGCGCATCATCATCGACAAGGAAAACACGACCATCGTCGAGGGTAATGGCAAGCAGTCCGATGTCCAGGGCCGCATCAACCAGATTCGCCGGGCCATCGAAGAGACCACCAGCGACTACGACCGCGAGAAGTTGCAGGAACGTCTCGCCAAGTTGGCGGGCGGCGTGGCCGTGGTGTACGTCGGCGCGGCGACCGAGACCGAAATGAAAGAAAAGAAGGCGCGCGTTGAAGATGCATTGCACGCGACCCGCGCAGCTGTCGAAGAGGGAATCGTCCCCGGCGGCGGCACGGCATTGATCCGCGCGATTCCGGCGCTCGATGAGCTCCGGCTCAAGGGCGACGAGGCGATTGGCGCCGAGATCGTCAAACGCGCGCTTGAGGAACCGTTGCGTCAGTTGGCCGATAACGCCGGCTGGGAAGGTTCGCTCGTTGTCCAGGAGTTGAAGGCCCGCAAAGGCTGGGAAGGCTTCGACGTGGACAAGCTCGAATACGTGGACATGGGCAAGGCGGGCATTATCGACCCGACGAAGGTCACCCGTTCCGCCCTGCAACACGCATCGAGCATCGCCGGTCTCTTGCTGACCACCGAGTGCTGCGTCACCGAAGTGCCTGAGAAGGAAAAGGCACCCATGGGCGGCCCTCCGGGCGGCGGCATGGGCGGCATGGACTACTAAGGCGGTCGTAATTCACTAACAACCCGAGGTGCGGGGGCGGTCTCAGCGGCCGTCCCCGCCCTTTTTAAAAGGAAAATAAGGCTTGTCCATGCAAACCGATTCCCCTATAGTCAAACTCCCCTTACGAATGAAGAGTAAATTTTTGGAACCGGCACAACTAACTATTCCGAACCCTGAGTTGCTTATCAACCTCGTGTCGCGGCGCGTGCGCCAACTTGCGCAGGGACATCGGCCCCTGACGCAAACCGATCCCCGGATGGATATGTCCGAGATCGCGCTGAAGGAAATCAGCGAAGGCAAGCTCGGGTACGAATTCCCAACCGATGCCGAGGTTCTGCCGCAAGCCCCGGCGCTCCCTGTCGAGTAGCGCGTTTTTAAGTTGGGATTGCGCGGGCGCGGCCAATATACTGGCCGTCGATGGCTTCACAGATTCTCAATCATAAAGCCCGCCGCGATTATTTCATCACCGAGACCTGCGAAGCGGGCATTGAGTTGAAGGGCACGGAGGTCAAATCCCTCCGCAACGCCCGCGCTTCCATTGACGAAGCCTTCGCCCGCGTTGAGCGCGGCCAGTGCTGGCTGTACAACGCCCACATCAATCCCTACGAATTCGGCAATCGCAACAACGTCGATCCGCTCCGTCCCCGCCGCCTGTTGCTCCATAAAAAAGAAATCGTTCGTCTCGGCAATCAGATCAACACCGCAGGCATGGCGATCATTCCGCTGAAGATTTACTTCACCAAGCGGTACGCCAAAGTCCAACTTGGCATCGGCAAGGGCAAGTCCCAGGTCGATAAGCGCGAGACGCTGAAACGCAAGACCGCCGACCGGGAGATTCAGCGCGCCCTGCGCGACCGGACGAAATAGAGGAGTTGACCATGAATCGGAAAGCCATGACCGCCGCGTCCATCGTCGGGCTGGTCTGCTTCGGGATCGGGCTATTCAGCGCCACCATTCTTCTCCACAGGGCTGCAACCAATACAGCCAACCCATCACTTGAGCCCCGCACACCCGGCTCCACCTCATTCACACCGGGTATGAACCCTTCAAGCTCGCGCAACGTGGGATCCATCGGCGCCTCTTTGGACACTGGAAGCGAGACCAACGCGGCCCCAATAACGCGATCCACCATGGCTGATCTCCAAGCCGCGTTGCGGGCGTCGCGTAACCGTTGGGATCTTGGGAAGATTTATCAGGTGCTCGGTGGTCTTGGCACCAACCAGTTCCCTGAAGCCATCAACCTGTGCCTGAAGAATAACGACTCCCTTGGCCGGTACGCTGCCCTCTACGCACTTGCTGCCCATTGGGGACGGATCGACCCGCAGAGTGCCCTCGCATTTGCCCAGACGCTGAGTAATTTTAACCAACGCAACCAGGTCATCGCGAATGTTCTGGCTGGCTGGGCTGAGAATGATTCAGCGGCGGCCACCGCTTGGGCGAAACAGCTTCCCGCCGGGCGAACCAGAGATCAAGCCATCGGTGCTATTGCCTCGACTCTTTCCATTGCGAACCCGCAGGCTGCCATCACGCTGATGAACAGCCTGCCCCCTGGTCGATCACGCCAAGGTGTGATCTATCAATTGTTTGGTGGATGGGCCAACCAGTCCCCTGCGGAGGCCGCCACCGCCGCGCTCCAACTGAGCGGTCGCGAGCGCGATCAAGCTGTCGGCAGCATCGCCTACTCTTGGGCAAATCAGGATGTAGACGCGGCATTGGCTTGGGCGGCCAGTCTTCCCGCCGGCAACACCCGAAACCAGGCGGTCCAAAGTGCCCTCGGGGCTTACGCGTCGAGAGACCCAGAGGCTGCGGCGGCCTGGGCGGTTCAACAGCCGCCCGGTATCACACTCAACCAGGCGATTTCCGCCGTTGCAAGCGCGTGGGCACAGTCGGATCCCACCGCCGTGGTCGCGTGGATTCAATCCATGCCCGATGGGGCTGCCAAACACAGCGCTGTTACGAGTTCCTTTTTCTCACTCATGTACAACGATCCACAGAGCGCGGCCGGCCTGCTTGGCACTCTTCCACTCACGCAAGACAACGCGAACTTCTACCAGCAGCTCGCCTGGCAGTGGGCGCAAAACGATCTCACCAGCGCCATCAACTGGGTGAAACAACTCCCCGATAGCACCGCAAAACAAAACGCCCTCCAAAGCGTCGCCGGCGTGTGGGCGCAAACCGACCCCGGCGGAGCCGTTGCCTTCGCGCTCAGCCTGCCAGCGGGACCGCAACAGGACAATCTGTTGGCCAACATCACATCGCAGTGGGCAAACAGCGATCTCGCCGCGGCCCGGGCATGGGCCCTGAACGTGCCGACAGGCACGACACGCGCCCGCGTCGTTCAATCTCTCGTGTCCACGTGGGTCAATTCTGATCCCCAAGCCGCTGCCGCTTTCGTCAACCAATTGCCAGACGGAGCGGAGAAAACCCAGGGCGCCAACACGCTCGTCGCCAATTGGAGCCGTCTGGATCCCCAGGCCGCCGCCAAGTGGGTCGGTCAATTATCCGGCGGTGAAACCCAGGACAACCTGACCATTCAAATCGCCGGCCAATGGGCCAACTCTGATCCCACCGGGGCCGCCAAATGGGTGGACAGTCTTCCCGACGGCAAGGCGCATGACCAATCCGCCCAATCCGTCGCCCAACAATTGGTGGAAAGCAATCCCGCCGCTGCCGCCAAGTTGGTGGACACGATTCAGGACAACGGTATTTGGCAAAACGCGGCGCAACAGGTGGCCAATCAATGGTTCAAGATTGACGCGGACTCGGCCCAGAAATGGGTCGCGCTATCGCAGCTACCTGCCCAATTCAAAATCAATTTTGCCAACCAGAAGCCGTAGAGGACCGGGTTCGCCGCAACGGTGGCTTGACACCCGCCGTCACCATCCGAAATAATGGGGCAACGAAAGCGAGGTCATGCATCATGAAGCTTACTGCGTTGATTCTCTGTTCGGTTCCCGCTCTCATTATTCTATCCAGCGGCCCGGTGACCGAGGCCGTGTCGTCCGAAAAAGCGCTGAGAAAGGCCGCGTACGCTCCCTATACGGGCCAACAGCGGGATTGGCCTCGTTCGGATAAGCACGTGACTCCCACCGAGATTGGCCGGGGTGGTGTCCCCATCTACGACCAGTTGCCCGACCGGCCCTACGAGGTACTCGGCACAGTTTCCGCCAGCGGAGACCTGGCCGTGAAGCACGCTTCCCTCGCCGCCGCCGCCGCTGGCGCCAACGCCATCCTCATCACAGGCGACAAGGCTTTCACCGATGCGGGCATTGATATTCAGCCGCGCTGGCTCAAGGACAAACGGATGCCCGACCCGCATGCTCCCCCACCCTCGGACCATCGCCTCGACCACCCGGACCAGATCAGATCGGCGGATTCTCCACCGACAATCATCGTCAACGAACTCACGGGAATCCTGATCCGCTGGAAGCTTCACTAGCAAGCGGTCCTCAGTAGAGGCGGAGTACAAGGTCCTGGCCCTTGACATCGAGGGTCACGCGGTCTGTCTCGATCTTCTTCACTGTCGCGCCGTCTATAAAATACCCTTCGTACGCGACCCGGCCATCGAGCACGGCAACACGTTTGCCATCGGGGTCTTTCATGATGCCGCTGAGCTTGTAGCTTGACTCATCGGCGACCGACACCACCGGAGGCGGGACGCGGGTTTGAGCCGGGGAATCGACTGGCGACGACGCGGCAAATGATGTCGATTTTGCCGCTGGCGCAGGAGCGGCCGACGCGGCGATGGATGGACTCTCCTTGAATTGCCGCAGCACGGAAGTCGCGTTGCTCACAAGAAAGACGACCGCGATTGTCGCCACGATGGCAACGCAACCGATCAGCGCGGGCAGGAGGACGTTGTTCGTCTTTTGCGGCTCCTCGACAGGCGCGGCCGGGCTGTGGGACATCACCGGGCGCGCAACGGAAACCACCGGTGCGGTTGCGACGGGCGCGTGAAAGACCGGCGTCGAAGCCGGGTGCGGTGCGCCCGGAGAAACAGGCGCGCTCGGCATCGTGCCAAGTTTGCGCCGCTTTTCGCGCTCGGCTTTCTGAAGCGCCTCGTGAACCAGGCTCATTCGGCGGCCACCTCCGCCATCCGCTCGACGGCACTTGCGGGCAGTTTGCACTCGGTGTCTTCAATGGCGCGCTTGATGTTCCGCGCGTCGATGACAAAGGTCTCGGCGATGTAGCCGGCTAGCAGGGCCTTGTCGCACAGCACATTGATCAGGCGCGGAATGCCGCGCGAGTAGGAGTAAATGAACGTCAACGTTTCCGGCGCCCACTGGATCCGGCCGTCCCCACCGGCCACGCGCAGGCGGTGGTCGATGTATTCGCCGATTTCCTCGGGAGCGAGCGACGCAACGTGATAGCGCAGTGAAATGCGCTGTTTGAGCTGGCGCAAGCTGTCGCGGTCGAGGATCTCTGCCAGCTCGGGCTGGCCGACGAGGATAATCTGCAGGAGTTTCTCTTTCTCGGTTTCGAGATTAGAGAGCAAGCGGATCTGCTCCAGCACGCTCGGCTTGAGGTTCTGTGCCTCGTCAACGATCAACGCGACGTTGTGGTTGGCGGCAAGCTCGCGCAACAGGAACCCGTTGATCGAGTCGTACAAATCCTTCTTCGTCGTCTTCGCGGGCTGCAGACGGAACTCGTCCGTGATCGCCCGCAAAATCTGCGAATCGGACAAGGACGGATTCAGGATCAGCGCGGTCTTGGTCTTGGCGTCGAGCGAATTGAGGAGTGCCCGACAGAGCGTCGTCTTCCCCGCGCCAACCTCACCCGTGATCGCGATGAACCCCTTGCGTTCGCGAATACCGTAAAGGAGGACGTCCAAAGCGACGCGATGATGGCGGCTCAGGAAAAGGAACGCCGGGTCCGGCGTCATGTTAAACGGATACTCGCGCAGTCCGTAGAATTCTTTATACATCGCCCTCGCTCCAGCTTCCCGCGGATGCTACCACCCTCCCCCGCCTCCTGACAAGCCGTCTCATACAACCCATTTGACACCTTGTTGATTCCCGCGGTTCCCCGGATTTGGGTTCGTGTTCCGCCGGCCGTGATGTCGTTTTTGCGCCAAACGAACCTGTTTGTAATGCTGCACAATTCTACTATCTATCACATTTATGTCCAACGTCTTAGCGCATGTTTTTGCGGTTCCTCTTCCCCCACAATACAACCTGAACGAACGTCGCCGTAGCCGCGCTCGGTGAGCGCGATTCCGTCGACCGGGGGAAAGCGTACCCGGAGGAACAATCGCAACGGAAGCGATTTCAAGATTAGCTAACGGGTTGTGACCCGTCTCTTTGCAGAATGATTGCCCCTCGCTGTTGAACATCCAACGGATCACCACCGACCGCCTCAAAGACCCGATAGTTCGCGCGGACCCAGCGCAACAGCAATTGTCCCCGGCCGGGAGCTTCACCATATCGATTGATCCCATACTCTGTTAGATCACGACTGATGATTACAACGAAATCGGGTGGTTGACGCTGTAACTCGTCGACAAGCAACGCTTCCCTTCCGTGCTCGGTGTATATGGAGAAGTACATCGGTGGGGCCAGGGGACTGCGCAGGCGTGCGAGATAATTAAGCATCAAGCCCTCGGGCAAAACCAGCAAGGTCCGATCGCCCGGCTGCTGGCTCAATGACTTCACAACAGTCCGCACGATCCCTCCAATCGGTTCATTTCTCGGAGGAAACGTATAGAACCGGTCAGGACCCTCGCCGACCGCGTACGTCTTCATCTTCCACACATGTCTTGATTGGGCCATCAGCATCGCCACGCCGGGCAAGAGCAGGGCGAGGAAGCCGAAAAGGATGGTCGCGCGGCCTTGCCGTCGAACTCTTGCCCAACATGAAGACTCGCCCCAGAGTACGGCAGGCACAACCGTGCCAGCCATCGCCGCCTGATAGTAACCGAATTGATAGATACGGCCATTGAGCACCATTCTCGCCATGAGCGCTGCTGCCAGGACCGCAAAAAGAATTCGAAGATTCATGGCAGGGTGACTGTGGCGGCTGGGGTTGCAGATGAAAGCTGTCACTTGCCCTGCGAGGTACAGCAGCACCAGACCCAGGAGGCAGCGCCCGATGTTGACCCAGTTAACCGCCCACCAGGCAATCCCTGAAACCAGCACCATCGTCGCCGCTCCGATTGCAATACCCCGCACCCGGTTGCCTTGGAGGTCGGCGATCTTGGCGAGAGCGATGACGGAGGCGATGATGACCGTGGCGATCAAGGTCGCTTGCAGGTGTTGCAGCAAATGCGCCCAAGGCTGATCGAAGCCAAGGAATTCAATCTGGAGCGGATCCCGGACAAAGGCAATCGTAGCCGTGACATTCAACCAAACATGGCATGCAGCCACCCAAGAGTCTCCCAGGGAAAGATGCCGCGCGAAGTATCCAACGAACAGCAGCGTGGGCAAGACGGCGCCCGTCGCCAACGCCGCCAGGCAGCCACTACCGAATTGACGAACAGACTGCCAGCGCAACACAACCGCCACCAGGGTGAGCAAAAACCCGGCAAACATGAATTCGGTCTTGAGCAAAGCGGTGAGACCAAAAAGAACGCCGGCAGAGAAACTCCACAGACGGCTAGGATTCACCAGCCATCGGTCGAGCGCCACCAGCAGCAGAAGCAAGGCGAGCATTCCATGAGTGGTCTCTTGCGAGTAGGGCGCAACATAGGTGTAATTGGACTGTGAGAAACCAAACACCGTCACAAACAGCGCTGAAGCAAGCAGTGCCGTGCCCCCTCCCCACGCCTGGCGCAGAAGCCGATAAAGTGTCGCCAGAATGACTCCCAAGACAACCAGATTTGCCCATACCAAATGCATCATGCCCGGACCAAAAAGGGCGAAGATCGTTGCGTTAATGTACTGCGAAAGCGGCCCGTAAAAGCTATCCAGGTCCCGATAGAGCACGGCACCGTGTGCAATGCGCCAAGGACGGTAAAGATCATTTCCAAAGTCAGTTAATGGCTGCGGCCACCGCCGCCAGGAGGTGGCGACGCAATAGGCGGTCAAGGCGGCCAGAGCCAACAAATGAACAGTCGTTGAATTCAATCGCTGCCGCACAGCCTCATTCTTCCATAGCTGTGCGAGATTCATGGCAACTGAATGATCTTCCAACCACTCCCCAATTCCGGGCAGGTGACAACCCGGGCGTGGGGATCATTGGCTGTTTTCCACAGCACGGTCTGACCGACTTCCGTCTCGGTGGGGATGCGGCCCAACAACGTTACGAACGAAACCACAATGTCCCCATACAATTCATTCGGACGGCGAACCAGCAGGAATTGGATCTGCCGTTCCCCCACCAAAGCCCGAAAGCGCTCGGTGGAGGTCGTCGTGAACAATTCATAGTCAGCAAAGAGTCCATCGAGATTCGACCAATAGCCACTGCCGATAACCCGCACGTTTCCCAACCCGGCAAGCACACCACTCTGGTCCCATGGCGCCAATACCACGCTCCCGGGAGCCATGCGGCCAAAACAATCGGACACTACTTCCAGTCCGATCGTCGTGCGGTTTAGTCCGCGCATCGGGTTCCCACCCATGGCTTTGATGCCTTGTTCCTGGCGCAGAACGTTGTGCCACGCGGGCAGGGTCGCCACCACCATCGCCAGGACGCACAACTGCGGTCGTTGCGGCCAACGGAGCCGGATGATGACGCCGCTGCTCATCACCAACGCGATCACAAACAACGCTTGCCACCGTTCCTGGTAAAGACTCACCAAGAGCATCATCCCCGCGACCAACAACAACCAGCGCCCCGTCCGCTCCAGGTTTGACCATCGACCCTTCAGATACACGAACAGGAGCGGGAGCAGTCCATATCCCCACCACGCGTCTTCCAGAGCGTGTCTCCAGCCAGCTTCGAACACCGAGGCAAATTCAACGGTCATCAGCGCCTGTAGCCCGAACCTTGGATCCTGCATTACATGCAGTTTTCCCCAGGCAAACCCGCGCATCGCGCCGGCGGCCAGCAACGCCAGCAGTACCGCAATCGAAATGGCGAGCAAACGATGAGAGCGGACCCACGGGAATCCGCGACTGGCTTCCATGAGTCCGCCGACGATGACCCATAACGCCACATGCCAGACTGAGATGAACTCCAGGTGACCGTGAAACGGATGCGGCCAGAATTCGAAAAGCCAGGCAACACACGTGCCGAGGCACCCACAGATCCACCAGGCGCGCCAGAATGAGAAGACCGCTTCATCGACGCTGGTTGCGAAAACATTGTCATAGACTGCCAAACCAGCGACCAACAGGCAGGCGGGCAGCAATTCCGAGGCACCCGACCAAAGACCCAGCGCGCCGATCAGCCCGAGGCAAACACCGCCTGCCACTCGCGGTTGTCTCCGCCACGCTAGACAACCACCCACCAGACAGATGAACAACAATTGATGAAGACCGCGGTGGCCCACGACGCCAAATTCGGTTTTGTACAGCGCCCAATTCAGACCGGGCCAGGCCAGCAGCCAACAGGCGGCCAGAGCCACGCCTCCGGCGCGCCGGCCGAATAATCCCAACGCAAGGATGTTCAACAACCCGATGACCGGTCCCATCCAGTGGCTGGCCGCGCGCAACGCCTGCTCGCGCGGCTCGCCGCCAAAGATTTCAAACATCCGCGTCAACGTCACCCCAAAAATCGTCGTCGGCGATGTCCATTCATTCAGGCGGCCATAGGGTGCGTTGTCTTCGTTCATCCAGCGGATTCGCACGCCCTCGCCCGCCAACGCGCGCCGCATCAGATGCCAATGCATATAACTGTCAGGATCGACGAGGACATAACCGTGCGGACCGCGGAATGAGGGCAGCGGAATCGATTGCACCCATAAAAACACTCCGCCGACAATCAGCATCAGGACCCACAAGATCCAGGATTGATTCAGGCAGAACCGATCGACGAAGGTGTTGGGTTCAGTCCCGGGCAATTGCGGATTTATAGTCATCGTCCATTGCGGTCAGTTGGCGACGAAACGAAGCCAATCATCGTAAGCCGTTGCGTAATCCAGTTCAAGCGATCCCTGTCGTTGTTTCGCCCCCTCACCTTCTGACAAGCTGTTTCATGCAGGCCCATTTGATACCTCGGTGACGCCCCGGGTTCCTTATAGGTGGCACCGGGCCTGCTTTATTCCGTCCTATGCCTGCACTAGACCAATACTTCCGTGACATGGTGACCAAAAACGCCTCGGATTTCCATCTCTCCAGTGGAAATACTCCCACCTTCCGCATGGGTGGGACGATGACCACTGTCGGTAAGGAAATTCTCACGGCTGACGCTGTCAAAACGCTCATTTATGAGATCATGCCCGAACGCAACCGCGTCGAATGGGAGCAGACTCACGATACCGATTTCGCCTACGAACTGAGCGGGACGGCTCGTTTCCGCTGTAACGCATTCGCCGACCGCAACGGCATTGGCGCGGTGTTCCGTCTCATCCCGTCAAAGATCCTCAGTTTCAAAGACCTTGGCCTGCCCGACACGATCAAGAAATTGTGTTTCCTCCAAAAAGGCCTCGTGCTCGTCACCGGACCGACCGGCAGCGGGAAATCGACGACGCTGGCGGCGCTGATTGATTTCATCAACGAAAAACGCACCGACCACATCATTACCATTGAAGATCCGATCGAGTTCGTGCATCCGAACAAGAAATGCCTTCTCAACCAGCGCGAGGTCCATTCCCACACCGACGGCTTCAAGCGCGCGCTACGGGCCGCCTTGCGCGAGGACCCCGACATCGTGCTCGTCGGCGAAATGCGCGATGTCGAGACCGTGGGCATCGCGCTCGAAACCGCCGAGACGGGGCATTTGGTTTTCGGCACGCTGCACACCAACAGCGCGCACATGACGGTGGACCGGCTCATCAACCAATTCCCCGCCGACGAACAGCCGCAAATCCGTTGCAGCCTGGCGGAAGGCTTGAAAGGCGTCGTCTCGCAAACCCTGTGCAAGAAGAAGGGCGGCGGACGCGTCGCGGCGCTGGAGATTCTCATGGGCAGCTACGCTCTCAGCGCCAATATTCGCGAGGGCAAACTGCAGCAGATCCCGAACTTCATCCAGATGGGGCGCAAAGAAGGTATGTGCTCGCTGAATGATTCGTTGTTGGATCTGGTTTCGAGGGGCATCGTGGAGCCTTCCGAGGCCTACCAGAAAGCGATTTCCAAGGACGAATTCCTCAAGCGCATGGGCACACTCCCGAACTGCCGCTCGCCCAAGGGTGCGCCGTGGACGGAAGAGGAGTTGCTCCAGGCCGCCGAACAGGCCGAAGCCGGCAACGGTGGAAATGGCAGCGAGTCGTTGCCGCCGCCGCCGCGAGTTCCCGACCGGAATTTGGCCCAGCGCGTCGAAGAACTTGTGGTTAACTGACCGATAATCCTGTCCGTTGACCGACGTTTTCGGTGTCGCCACACCGCTGTCATCAATAATCCGCTCACGGAGGATGGACTTTTACTTTGCCAGACTGACTCTTACAATGTAGTTTGGAATTATGGATATCCGTTTTGAATGTCCGCACTGTAAACGTCACATCAAGGTTGACGAGTCGGGAGCCGGATTGGAAATCAATTGTCCCGACTGCCAGTCACCGTTGACCATTCCGTCGCCCGCAAAGGCTTCGCTGGCGGTAGCTCCTCAGCCGATTAAACCGGCCGTGCGAACTTTGCCGCGCCTGCGAGCTGAGTCGCCCGCCGAGGCCGCAGCGGCAGCAGCCGTTCCTGTACTTGCTCCTCCGGTCGCGACCCTTGGCAAACCGGGAAAAGGCAGCAAGGGTGTACAATATCGTTGCAACAACCCGAACTGTAAGGCGATCGTGCCTGAGGCGAAACTTCTCACGCAACAGGTTGCCGGCAAAATATCAACGGTCTGCCCGAAGTGCCGTGGCGCCGTGACGCTGATGGCCAAGCCGCCGGGTTTCTTCGCGCGGATGATGGGGAAAAAATAAACTGTCGTACGTCACGACGCCAGCGTCTCACGGCTGGGCCGGTTTGAATAATTCCGCGAGCGGCAACTTTCCATTCCACATCCGCACGTCAAAAGTGTGTGGAGCGAGTAATGGTTTGCTTTCGACGCGACCACCGGCGTTTTCAAGGATGAGTTGGCCGGCGGCGATGTCCCACAGTTTGATGCCGTATTCCAAGTACGCGTCGAAGCGGCCGCAGGCCACGTACGCCACGTCGAGCGCCGCCGCGCCCATCAAGCGGACCTTGCGCACCTTGTGGATGATCTGGCCAAAGCTTTGCAGGCCTTGATCGATTGTCTCCATACTCTTGAAGAAACCCATGACCACGATGGCCTCGGAAGGCAGTGTTCGGGTACTGACCTGGATTGGTTTGCCTTGCAGGGTTGCCGGTTGACCTTTCGCGCTGGTGAACAACTCATCGATCTCCGGCGCAAGCACCACGCCGGCCACCGTCTCCCAATGATCGCCATCCCGTCGCTCTTGCGCCGCAATGGACACCGCGTAATGCGGGATGCCGTAGAAATAGTTCACCGTCCCGTCGAGAGGATCGACCACCCAGCGCACGTCCGCGTTGGGATTACCCGTCACCGCTTCTTCGCCGAGAATGCAGTGGTCGGGAAAATCCGCGAGAATGACCCGGGTGATGACTGCCTGCGCCTGCTCGTCAAGTTCCAGCTTGATGTCGTGTTGTGTGGCGAGGTTGACGTTTAGTGTCGAGCCGAAATTCTTCCGCAGCAGTTTCCCGGCGGCACTCGCTGCTTCGATGGCCGTTTCCAACATAGGTGGGAGATTGTAGGGGACACTGCCTGCTTGCCAACCATTATCTTGTCATTTCAGACGATAGTGTCCAATTATTTGAAACTGGAACAGAATGCCCTCTTCTTGCACTCCACCACCAATGTTGTGGATCACCAGCGGAACGCCGTTCTGAGAGCGTTTGTCGGAGACGAATCCTATGTGCGTGATCCCGCCTCCCAGGTCCCACGCGACGACATCGCCCGCGGCGTAGTGCTCCACCTCCCGGTCATTGGGTAGCGCGTATCCCTTCCGTTGGAAATAGGTCATTAGATTCGGCACTCGGCGGTGATCGATATTCTGGTCCGGTTTCTTCAAACCCCATTTCCGTGGGTACGCAGCGAACTCCCGCAACATGTCCTCATGGATTTCCTTCTGTAGATCAACCCCCTGTTCCCGGAAGGCACGGACTATGACATCAGCACATACTCCAGTATCCATGGAAACATCCCCTCCGGGATATTTTAACTTGCGGTAGGAAGAGTCGTAAGAGACGGTAATTCCAATCTGGTTTCTCGCTGCCGTAATCAGCTTATCCGGTTGGACCTCGGCGGAGCAGATGGCAGCGCCAAGCATCAGGGCGACTGTGACGAACTTCTTCATATCCCAACGGCTAAGAACCTCGAATACGAAACTCTCTAACTGGACGAGGGAGCTGACGTGCCTGAAGTCTGATCGCCTGCCGCATCCGCCGTTTGCTTCGCCGATTCGCCGGCCTCGACGGCAGAGGCGATGGCGGCTTGGACTTCGGCTTTGAGATCGTCGGGGGCGGGTTGGCCCAACGTAGGGACCGCTTCCACGAAGACGGGCGCGGCATCAGGAATCGACGCGACAGTCTGTTCCTTGCGCTCCAGGAGATCGTTGTGCAAATCTTCTTCGTGCGGGCGCAGGTCGGCGGCCAGGGTTGCCGCACCGTCGATGCGTTCTTCCTGCAGCTCGCGGGCTTTCTCGGACTGTTTGCGCTGGGTTTCCTCGCGCGGACTGAACTTCACGCTCACGACCTTCGAGACGCCGTGCTCTTCCATCGTGATGCCGTAGAGCGCATCGGCCATGCCGATGGTGCGCTTGTTGTGCGTGATGATGACGAACTGCGACTGCGTGATGAACCGTTGCAGGATGCGGACGAAACGGTTGATGTTCGATTCATCGAGCGGCGCGTCCAACTCGTCCAGCACGCAGAACGGCGACGGCTTGACCATATAGATGGCGAATAGCAGCGCGGTGGCGGTCAGGGTCTTCTCGCCGCCGCTGAGCAGGGTGACGCTCTGGAGTTGCTTGCCCGGCGGTTTTGCCACGATCTCGATGCCGCTTTCGAGCGGGTCGTTTTCGTCGAGCAGGATCAGGTTGGCTTTCCCGCCACCGAACAACTCGGTGTACATGATCTGGAAATTCTCGCGGATCTTCTCGAAGGTTTCCTGGAAAAGCTGCTTCGTGGTCAGGTTGATCTTGGTGATGACCTGCAGGAGCTGGTCCTTCGCCTTGACGAGGTCCTCGTGCTGTTGGGAAAGGAAATTGTGGCGCTGCTCCAATTCCTCAAACTCGTTGATGGCTTCCACGTTTACCGGGCCCATCGCGTCGAGCTTCGACTGAAGCTCGGTGACCTGGAGTTCGATGGCGTCCCAATCGACCGGCAGTTCCACTTGCTCAGTGATCGCGGGACCCTGGTCGGCAACGGTGATATTGATCAGGTCCGCGCGAACATCCTCGACATTCACTTGATACTTCTGCCAGACGCGGTCCTTGAGGTTCTGGCTCTCCATTCGCTTTTGAGCGAGCTGGACTTCAAAGCCTGATTTTTGCGACTGCGCGTCGTTCGCCTGTTTGCGGATGCCGCGCAGTTCTTCCTCGGCCTGCTCGATGCCGGTGGCCACTTCAGCGCGCTGGTGTTGGAGGCCGCTGATGTGCTGTTGCGATTGCTCGCGGGCACCGGCGAGTTCGGCGATCTTCTGCTCCGACTCGCCAATCTCCGTCCGAAACTGTTCGATCTTTGCCGTGTAACTGGTGATTTCACTGGCGCAGATCTCCATGCGCTCGTGCAGGTCGCGCACACGGGCCGCAATGGGCTCGCGCTGGCTCTCGATCGCCCGGCGCTTGTGCTCGATGCCGCCGACACTGACACGCAACTCGGTGAGTTGCTGGGTCATCTGCTCCTTGCGAACCAGCAGTTCGTTAACCGCTTGCTGGGCGACGTTCATCTGCTGTTGCAGTTCACCCTGGCGCGCTTCCGACCCGCGCAGGGCAACTAGAATCGTCTCACGGCGCTGTTTCTCCTCAGTGTCCTGCTGTTCGATCGACTGCAACTCGAACACCACCGTGTGGACCTTGCTCTCCAGGTCGCGGCCTTCGGTCGCCAACGCGTTGAGCTCGCCTTCCTTCGCGGCGAGGGCGATTTCCTTCGCGTGGAGATCGGCGCGGAGAACGGAAAGCTCGGTTTCGAGGGCGGCCTCCTTCTGCTCCAGTTCAACCCGGGCAGTTTCCTGGCCGGAAACCCGCGCCTGAAGTTGCGCGACTTCCTGCGTCAGCTCGCCGATTTCAGCGATGTGGCTCTTGGAGACAGCGCTCAGGATGCCGTGCTCATCCACCAACTCTCCTCGAAGCGTGGCGACCGCCAAGTGCGGATGATATTGCCGCAGAGAAAGTGCGATATCCAGATCGCCTGCTATCACCACGCCGTGCAGCAGCGAACGAACCAGTGGCTCAAAGCGCACATCGCGGACGCAGGCGACAGCGGTTGCCCAAGCCATCGCGCCTTGCGGCAGGTCGCCGGTCGATTGATCAAGGCTGACGCGCGGTGATTCCGGCGCGGCGACGGATGGATTCTGCAGTCCGCTCGCGAGCAATTGACGGGCGGCACTGAGGTCATCGGCCAAGATCGTGTGAATCGCGTGATGCAACGCGGCTTCAATGGCGGCACCGTATTGGGGTTCGACGTCAAGGATGTTGCCAAGAGTCGTCCGTCCATCCGGCG
This sequence comes from Verrucomicrobiia bacterium, assembly GCA_035577545.1. Lineage (NCBI taxonomy): Bacteria > Pseudomonadati > Verrucomicrobiota > Verrucomicrobiia > Verrucomicrobiia bacterium. The sequence continues at coordinate 145,181 of DATLVI010000022.1, read as the reverse complement.
CGGCGAAGAACTGGCGCAGCACGTCGAGTCGCGCGCCCTTCTGCGAGGCGTCCGTGATTCCCACTTGATGCGTCAGCGTGGCGACGCTTGCTTGCGAAGAAACCTCGTTCAACTCGGACTGCTTCGCGGTCAACGCGGCACGCAGCGTATTCACGCTACTGCGCAGTTCGGCAAGGCCATCGTTATAGGTCTGGAGGCGTTGCTCCAGCGCGCGGCGCTGATCTTCTAGTTGCAAACGTTCGGTCGAGAGACGCTCGGCGCGGACGACATCGTACTTCTTTTTCTGGTCGAGTCCCGCCAGTTCGTTGCGGCTATGGGCGATGGCGCTCTCCAGGTCGACGAGCGCAGACTTGGCTTCGGTCAACGCAGTATTCTTCTGAGAAAGGTCGGCGTCGAGTTGCCGCACAGCGTCCTGCTGGGCCTGTAATTTGGCCTGTTCGGAGGCGAGGCTGGAATCGATCTGCTCGAACTCGGTATTGAGTGACGCGAGGAGTTCTTCTTGAACGCGAATTTTCTCCTCGGCGCCCGCGGTCTCGCGATGGTTGTTCTCGATGAGTTGTTCGAGTTCGGTGATCCGCTCGGTGTTGGTCGTCGTGCGCTGCTGATGTCGGTCGGCTTCGCTCTTGAGTTCGTGGTCGCGGTTGACGGCTTCGCTGATGGCGCGCTCGATTTCCGCGAGCGAACGTCGGAGATCGGCGATCTGCTGTTCCTTCTCGGCGATTTGACCTGAAAACGCCTCGGATTGGTGAACGAAATTGGCGATTTGGGATTCGAGGCCCGTGATGTCGGCCTGCAACAGATCGTATTTGTGCCGCGCGAGACGCGTGTCGATTCCCTTGAGCTGGTCGAAGAGTTCCTTGTAACGGCGGGCCTTGCCGGCCTGGCGCTGCAACGAAATGATCTGGCGTTTGACTTCCTTGATGATGTCGGTGATGCGGACGAGGTTGGCCTCGGTGTACTCGAGCTTGCGGAGGGCTTCTTTCTTCTGGTGCTTGTACTTGTTAATGCCCGCGGCTTCTTCAAAAATTGTGCGGCGATCTTCGGGATGCGCGCTGAGAATCTGGTCGATCTGTCCCTGCGCCATCAGCGAATAACTCGAACGGCCAATGCCCGTGTCCATAAACAGGCCCTGGATGTCGCGGAGGCGGCAGGGCGTTTTGTTGATGAAATACTCGCCATTGCCGTCGCGATGGACGCGGCGCGAGATCGTGATTTCGGAGAAGTCGAGATTGACGCCCGGTAGCGAGAGGCTCGTGGGATCGACCTCGGCAAAGGTCATGCTGACTTCGGCGAGGTTGATGGCCCGGCGGCCGTCGGTGCCGTTGAAGATAACGTCGGCCATTTCGCTGCCGCGCAGCGCCTTGGCTGATTGCTCCCCGAGCACCCAGCGGATCGCGTCGGAGATATTGGATTTTCCACAGCCGTTCGGACCGACCACCGCGGTCACGCCCGGCAAAAACTCAAGCGTAGTCTTTTCAGCAAATGACTTGAAGCCAATGAGCTGAAGGCTCTTCAGATACATAATGAGGTCCCCACCCCTTTCTTTGCGGGAAAGATAGCGAGAGCCTTTGTGAAAGCAAGCTAAAAATCAAGTACTTACGCGCCCGGATTCGCCGGGGAAGGAGCAGTTACTAAAACTCACTTCTTTACTTCTGAACCTCTAATTCTGAACCAAGTCTTTGTTAAACTCTGCCTGGCTGATCTCTCGAACCTCGGATTCTTTTATGGTTACAGTGGCCCCGGTTTTCGCGTCAACAAATCGCAGTGTCCCGCTGGCTCTGTGTATCTCTGTCGCGTAATACGTCTTGTCACGGTTCAAATCCTTAACGACGTAATAAGACGCGCAGCCGGTCGTAGCCAAGCCAAGCACGGCGACGAAAACAGCTCTCCTAATCAGGTGGGCTCGACATTGCATAATAAGATCTCCGTTCCTTGACGCGGAGGGTATTCAATTAGAACCGCTTGGGCAAGATGAAAACCCAAAGAACGCGGAAAGTGCGAGGTCTTTTCTTATCGTAAAACGATAATTCTACTCGACATAGTGTGAGGGAATGATATGATTGGTGCGGTTCTTTGACAGGATCGTGATCCGCCGCCACGGTTTCCTCCTTCGCTAAAGCTATGGAGGACAGGATGGCGGACAACAGGCGTTGTTTTTCAGGGGAGCCTACTTCGCGAGACGCCACGAAGGCCGAGGCGGAGGGCGCGAAAAATACACAAATTACGAAACGAACCCCCCAGTTAACATGCGCGTTAAGAACTGGTTACGCGTTTGGCCTCCGGAAATTGGCGAGGAGGGTTGCGCCCAAAACAACATGGGCGCGTCTCATGTGGCCAGTGCCACATTCGGCTTGTGAATAACAGGCGAACAACCTCGGAGGGAAACCTATTTCCTGGGTTCCTGATGGCCGTTGGCTTCTTCGAGGTAGGTGGTTCCGCCAAATTCGGTCACGCGCAGGTATTGCTGCCAGACTGTCGCCCCAAGATCAGCCGTTGCATTCAAAGTCTGGGTGACCGGGTCGGGGGACTTCGAGGTTTCCGACGCCAGCGCTTCGGAGAGGACGCGACCGTCCATGTGCTCGGGCGATGGGACTCCCAGGATGTGGAGGACCGTTGGAGCGAGGTCGATGTTGCCGGACGGCAATTGATTCACAAGCCCCTTGCGGAAGTCGGGGCCGGCGGCGACGAGAGTGTTGTGCCGGTCGAATGGACTGAGGCTGGTATGAACCCCTCGTCCCGGGCCGTTGCCGCCGTCGCTGATGACCGAGCCGGCGATCCCTTCGGTGTTCTTGTCAGTGGTCCATCGGAACGAGAGGGCGATGTCCGGCGCGTCCGATGTATTGATGCGGACCTGGTCAAGGGTGAACGTCCCTGCCATCGTCTCGCGCGTGAAAATCGCGCCTGTGAAATCCTGCGCCTGGAGAAGCTCGACAATCTTATGAGTGAGTTTGGAATCATGGCCGACCACATAGAACAATTCCGTTCCGCCATTGCCGATTGCGAGGATGTCATCGTTGACGGGCGGCTGCAGGAACTCGCGCACGGCATTGAAGCCCGCCTTTTTCAGGAAGGCTGCAATGTCCACCGAGCGGGAAGTCGTCGAAAATCCGTGATCGGAGATGACAAAAACATCGGTCTTGTCGCGGACGCCGCGGGCGGTCAACTCCTGCAGCACGCGGGCGAGATTGTCGTCGGAACCTTTCAGCGCCTTGAAAGCCCTGACCGTGCCAAGACCCGCGTTATGCTGGGTGGCGTCCGGCTCGCTGAGCCAGAGCAACGAAAATGCCGGCACACCCTTGTCCCACAGCGGGCCGATCAGCGCATGCGTCGCGAATTCATCCTGACGCGTATTCGGGATGTCCTTGGGCGTGAAAGCGGGCAGATCCAGTTTTTCCACAGCGGCGGCGGGGACAGTGGCGTGTTCGAACAGGTTCACGCAATCGGCGCAGATCCGTCCCTGTTCCAGGCGATCATGCAAGAGCACGACGGGTTTGGCGCCTGCGATGACCGTTCTCCTCCCGGCGTGCTGCAGGATTTCCTCAAGTGTGGGCACCTGGAGGTAATGGTTATGTGTAACATCGTCGCCCTTGCGGACAGCAGCGAGATCCTGAACATCAACGGGCTTCAGCGGATTGATGGTGGGGCGATACTCGCGATTGGCGAGAATGCCGCTACGGTTCGGGTAACAGCCCGTCGCGATCGCGGTGCCATTGACCTCGGTCGAGCAGAGATAGACGGCGTGGTGGTTCTGGAAGAACACGCCCTCGTGCGCGAGTTGATACAACGTCGGGGTGTTGGTCTCGTTAACGAAGTCCGGCCGCATACCGTCCCACACCACGACGACAACGTGCTCGGCTTTTCCGGCGGCGAATCCGGGTACAGCCGCGGACAAAACAGCGGCCAGGATGATGGAAAGAAGGCGCATAAGCGCGGCATTGTAGCGTCGATTTTCGAGGCTGCAACGGGAAAGCGGTTCGTGTTACGTTACTTTATGATGACGAATTTGAGCGGGGGAAGCGCGAGGTTCCGTGGTTGGGTAAACAGACATGAAGATTGAGTTACCACCGGGCGATTTCGAGGCGTACATCTTTGATTGTGACGGCACCCTGGCCGACACGATGCCGCTGCATTACCAGGCCTGGCTGACGGCCCTGAAAGAGTATAATTGCGCCTTCCCGGAAGCGCTGTTCTACGAACTTGGCGGGGTGCCCACGGATCGGATTGTCGAGATTCTCAACGAACGCCACGGCTGTTCGATGCCCGTGCGGGAAACCGCGACTTACAAAGATGACCTGTTCGTCCAGATGATCCCGCAGACACTGCCGATCGAGCCGGTGGTCGAGTTGGTGCATCAGTTCCACGGTGAGAAACCGCTGGCTGTCGCGTCCGGAGGCACACGGGACATCGTAACCCGAACCCTGGAAGCGCTGGGCATCCTGCGCAAATTCCAGGCCATCGTCACCGTGGAAGATTATCGTCACGGCAAACCCGCGCCCGATCCGTTTCTCGAAGCCGCCCGACAACTCGGCGTCGTTCCGCAACATTGCCTCGTCTTCGAGGACACGAGCGCCGGCATCGCCGCGGCCCGGGCCGCCAACATGAAATGGGTGCTTGTGGAACCGCCCCATCGCAAACCGTGAACGACGACCAGATCCAACGTCTCCTGCAGGATCTCGTGCAGATCCCGAGCGTGAGTCCCCACGGTGATCCTGGCACCGCACAGAAAAATACGGGCGAAGCGCAGATCGCCGAGTATATCGCCGAGGTCCTGCGTAAACTCGCGCTCGATGTGGAGCTCCGTGAAATTGAACCGGGCCGCCCCAATATCATCGGGAAATTCACCTCGCGCGGCGCGAAACGTTCCGTCGCCTTCGCGCCCCACACCGACACCGTCAGCGTGGCGGGGATGACGATTGACCCGTTTGCCGCCGAGATTCGTGACGGCAAACTCTACGGACGCGGGGCGTGCGATGCGAAAGGCCCGCTGGCCGCCATGCTAGCGGCACTGGCCAACGCTGTTCGGAAGAAAGAATTTCGCGAAGGCGACCTCGATGTGTATTTCTGCGCGGTGATGGGTGAAGAAAGCGGCAATTATGGCGCCAAGGCGTTGGCCGAGTCAGGGTTCAAGGTGGATTTTGCGGTGGCAGGCGAACCGACGGAGGGCCGCATCGTGTACACTCACAAGGGTGCGCTCTGGTGCAAGATTGTCACGCGGGGACGAAGCGCTCATGGTTCCCTGCCGGAGAAGGGCGTCAACGCAATCGGGAAAATGGCGGAGGTCGTCCGGTACCTCCTGGGCGATTACACGCACGTGCTGGCAAAAGCCGCCGATCCGGTTCTCGGTGCGCCCACAGTGAACGTGGGGACGATCCGCGGCGGCACGCAAAGTAATATCGTACCGGACTACTGCGAGATCGAAGTCGATCGCCGCACGGTACCGGGCGAGAACCACGAAGAGATTCTTGCGACTCTGCGCCAGACGTTCCATCACGTTCCAATTACGACAGAAATCCTCAGCGACTGCCCGCCACTGCGGACCGACCCGCAAAACGCGTTTGTGCAGAAGCTGGCCGAAGCAACGGGACATCCCGAGAGTGCGCTCGTCGGCGCGCCCTGGTTTTGTGATGCGGGGATCCTGGCACAATACGGCGTCCCCGCCGTCGCCTTCGGCCCGGACAACATCGCCCAGGCCCATACTGCCGATGAATTCGTGGAGTGCCGGAAAGTTCTCCATGCGGCGCAGGTGTTGGAGAGGTTCCTTTTGTCCGACGGCGGCAACCTGGGGCGATAAAAAATGAGTTTGTAAAATCCGCCCGTCTATGCGCATTCTGGTGGCGGGTGATGGTGAGGAAAAGCGCGAGTGCATCACCCTTATACACACGCTGTCAGGCTGGTGAATTTTCTCTTGAGGGGAACGTCTGACCGTGATACTCGGAACGAGCCGATTCGTTAGTTGAGGAAAGGGAGACGTCCATGCGCATGAAGAACCGGTCAATCATGATGTTCAATGGCGGCCAACAAACGAGGCGACCATTCAATAATTCCCGCCGCACCCTTCTCGTGGCCGGATGTTTACTGTCCCTGGCCGGCTGTCTCGTGACCACAGTCATGGCGGAAACGGGCGATGCGCGCAAGGCGGCCATTTTTGTGGCCAACCGCGCGGACAAAAGCCTGGATGACAAGCTCGGGACGTTTGAAGATTTTATTACCAGCCACATTACGGAGAAGGGATTCACCGTCATCAGCCGCGAGGTGGCGACGGACGCGTTAAGCAGTTTGAAGAAGGATAGCAAGCCAACCGACGCCGACCAATTGCTGAGCGACAATTCCTCGGTGCTGCGCCTGGGACAGTTGTTGGGGGTGGACTATTTGATTTTGGCGTCGATCAGCTCCTACGGGAGCGACAAGAGGGCCACGGATGCCTACGGCGAGAAGACCGTCAATGTCATCCACAATCTTCGCGTAACCTACAAGATTCTCGATGCGACGCACGGCGGCACGCTGGCCAGCGATACGATCAAGACGAGCAAGACCATCCGCTACTCGGAGACCGCCTCGGAGGTTGACAGCGATCTCATCAATGGTTTGCTGGATGACGCCAGTGAACAGGTGGCGGCAAGCGTTGGGAAGAAGGACATCAAGGTGGTTTCATTGTCCAAGGATCAAGTCGATTTCAGCATCGCTTGCGGGATGCAGGACCTGGCGAATGTGCCGATGAGCATTCCGGATGTGCGACTTGACGATGGCAACAATGTATCGATCGGCAAGGATAAGCTGGAAGTGCAGGCACTGGACGTGACAGTGGAACTGGATGGCGTGGTGATCGGTTCGGCGCCCTCCAGCTTCAAGGCCGCGCCCGGATTACACAAGATCCGCCTGAGCCGGGAAGCTTTCAAACCCTGGGAACGCACCATTAACCTCACCGACGGCCAGAAACTCAAGGTGGCGTTGCAGATGACCGAGGCCGGGTATCAGCGCTGGAAGGACAACACCGCGTTCCTGGCGGCCCTGGAGAACAACAAGAAATTGACCGATGCCGAGGCGGAGAAGATTCGGGGGATCGCCCAGATGTTCCGCCAGAGCGGGTACAAGGTGGACGTGAAATCTGACGTCAAAGTCGACGTGAAACGCCGCACCATTTTTTGAGATTCATTATAATAGAATGGCCGCTGAGGCAACTGCGAGATGACCTCCAATTTGTCAACGGCTAATGAACCACGAAGAGGATCCATGAAGAATCCGATGATCAAATTAATCTGGGCAGTGTTGGGGATGACCGTTTTGGCTGTGCCCTCGGTACTGGCGGACAAGGACACGCTGGGGGTCTCGACGGTCAAGCCGTCGCCGTCGTTGGTCGAGAGCGTGAAGCGGGACGGCAAGGACGTTGAAATGCGACAGGTCATCGAGTCGCTGGATGGGCAGTTGATTGATGCCATCAACGCCAGCCGGAAGTTTGAGTTGATCTCGCGCAGCGATCTCAAGGAAGTGCATGCCGAGCAGCAGTACGCCAATTCGGGCAATGTGGACCCCAACGACAAGGCGGCGGCGAAACAATTCAAAGAGGCGGGCGCGAAGTACCTGCTGGTCACCAGCGTGGATGGCTTCAAGGATTTCAGCGAGAACTCGATTGTCGGCGAGACGGGGCAAAGCGCGATGGTTCGCGTGCTCAGTCTTTCGGCAGTCGCCAAGATCTACAATTCGACCACGGGAAAGCTGCTGGAGGCGACGAATTTTCAAATCCGCAAGGACCAACGGCTACTGAGCTTGAAGCGCGGGAACGAAAACGCGGCCTTGAGCGATGAGTTGTTGGTGGGAGTGGCCCGGTCCATGGCGGAGAAGATCGCCAATCGCGTGGCGGACGTGATCTTCCCGGCCAAGGTCATCGCCAAACGTGACAAGCAGGTCACGATCAACCGCGGCGACGGCACGGGCATCGCCGCCGGACAAGTTTGGGGAGTTTACGCCCTCGGTGAAGAAATGATCGATCCCGACACGAAAGAATCCCTTGGACGAGAAGAAGCCAAGGTCGGTGAAGTCAAGGTGACAGCCGTTCAGCCGAAATTCTCCACGGCTGAGGTCGTCGGTGAGGACAACGGAATTGCCACGGGCGCTATTTTGAGAATGCCCAAGCCCTAAAAACTGTGTTGCGGGTTCGATATCGTAAAATGAGAACACGAAAAATCCTCCATTACGGTTTGTGTTTCACGACGCTGCTCAGCCTCACCATCACGGGCCGGGCGCAGAATCAAGCCAGCTACGAGCAGACTGCCGAACAATGCGCAAAGAAGGCGGGCAAGATCGCTGATTCCAAGGACGGGATCCTGTTGAAGCTGGAAGAAGGCGCGGCGTGGAGGTGCGCGGGCAAGTACGAACAGAGCAACCAGGCTTTCGACCTCGCTGAGGATCGCATCAACTTCTTTGATGACCAGGCCAAGGTCAAGGTGTCGGATACGGCCAAGACCACCATCCTAGGGCCATCCTCGTTGACCTATGAAGGTCACGCTTCCGACAAGATTTTGATGAACACCTACAAGGCCCTGAATTACATCCAATTGGGCCAGTACGACAAGGCGCGCGTGGAATTGAACCGGGCACTGGAGCGCCAGCGGGAAGCGGTCGAGTTGAATGCCGCTCGCTTGGAAAAAGCCCGGGAAAAGGCCGGGAAGCAGCAAAACCAGGCCGACACGGACAAGGTCCAGAGCGACGAACAATTCCAGAGCGAGACGAAGAAGGAGTACGGCGACCTGGACGGGATGAAGTTCTATGCAGACTATGTCAATCCCCTGACGGTGTACCTGGATGGATTGTTCTTCATGACCCAGGCCTCGGGCAGTTCCGATTACGAACGGTCGCATAAATCCTTTGATCGCGTCCGCGCGATGTCGGGCGACAGCCGGTTTATCAATGATGATATCGACGCGGTTATCCACGCACAGGCCGGCCAATCCCCGGGGCCGATGACTTATGTGATATTTGAAGCCGGCAAAGCACCGGTCCGGGAAGAGACGCACCTCAACACCCCGGCGTATATGGCCGGGGGCCAGGGCATGGGCAGCGTGAGGAATGCCAGCGTTGCCTTCCCGAAGCTGAGGTTCCAGAACAAGGCCGTGACGCCGTTTACCGTGAGCGCCAGCGGCACGAATGCAACGGCCGCGTTGCTGTCGAGCACGGACAGTGTTGTGGCCCACGAGTTCAAGGATGAATGGCCCCTGGTGATGACAACGACCCTGACGGCCTATTTTGCGCGCGGGGTGGCTGGCAACGCGGCGAAAAAGGGCGGGTTTGGCGGCATTGGTGGCGCCGTGGCCGGTCTCGCTGTTGAGACCTGGTTAAGAACAGTCAATCATGCCGACTTGCGCTGCTGGGGCTCGTTGCCCAAGGAATATTATTTTTGCCACATCTCCACGCCCGCGGATCGAAAGATCGAACTCGCGATGCCCAATGGGAACAAGACCAGCGTGGCGGTTAACGAAGGAACGGTGAATTTGGTTTGGGTAAAGGCCGCCAACGAAAGCACCCCGTTGTTGGTATCGCAAGGGAGACTGAAATAATGAGAAACACTTCTTGGTCGAGCTTGGTGGCTGTGGCCGCCACCGCATTTCTTTCGTCGTGCGCCAGCGTCAATACCGTTCAACGGCAGGATCCCGTGGGGAATCGCCAGATGGTTCCCGATCGTCGGGTGATTACGGACCAGACCCTCGACCGCATGGTCAGCGTCATCGGGGTGAATGAAGCCACGATCAGCACCGGCCTCTTGAAGATCCAGGTGGAACTCTTGAACCGGAGCACATCCAGCCAGAATTTTGCCTACTTGATCGAGTGGTTCGACGCCAACGGCATGATCGTCAGCAGCACCAGTTCGAGATGGATGAATCGCCAGATTCTGCCCGGCCAGACCGTGGACATCACGGCCATTGCGCCCAGCGAGTCCGTGAAGGATTTCCGTATTCAGCTTGCCCGTAAATAGCCACGTTAACCACAAACCAAAAGGAAGCCCAGATCATGAGCACAAAACGAATCCTCGTTCATTGTTTTATCGCGGCCCTTGCCGCCCTGCCGTTTAGCAGTTGCGCTACTTCGCCGCACGTTGTGGAAGGACCCAACAAAGCCACCTCCATGGGCATTGACACCGACGATTTTGCCTCCCAGGCAGACCAGATGATTCAATCCTTGTTGAATTCGGGCGTTCTTGACAAATCCACCCGCAAGCCTGCGGTCATGGTTGTTGGGCGCATCGTGAATAACACCACGCGCCAGGTGGATACCGATCTACTGACCAAGAATATCCGCGTAGCCCTCAACAAAAGCGGCAAGGCGACAACCGATGTCACCGGCGGGGCCTTGAGTGACCCGGATTTCACGCTCTCCGGCAAAATCATCGAGAACCGCGTCCGCCAGGGAAACATTCGCCAATCGACCTACACATTCCAGCTGTCCCTGTCCGATCAAGCGGGCACAGCGGCTTGGGAAGAGCAGAAAGAAGTTACGAAGCAGTCCGAACGGGCCGGAGCCGGATTCTAGTCCGCCTGTTTACTGCGGGACCGCCTCGAAACGGTGTCCATGGTGTACGCCATGGACACCTGTTTTTTTACCGATTCTGCAACTCGTGATGCAAGATGCTGAGGGTGTAAATCGCCGCGGTTTCGGCGCGGAGCACGAGCGGGCCAAGCGAAAGCGGCAGGCAGCCAGCGGATTTCGCCAGACCTAATTCGGCGGGAGTGAAGTCACCTTCGGGACCAATAAGAATCAGGAGGGACGACGGCTTTGCGGAGTCGCCAAGGATCTTCTTCAGCGGTTTGGCGTCGGGCTGCAATGAGCCAATGAGTTTGAGATCGTACTGCGGCAATGCCACGAGAAAATCATGCGCCTTGCGCGGCGATTGAATTTCCGGGAGCCAGTTGTTGCCGCATTGCTTGCACGATTCGAGCGCGATTTCCCGCCAACGCTCCACTTTCTTGGAATCGTCGTCGAGTTTCACTACCGAACGTTCTGATACCAATGGCACAATCGTTGCCACCCCCAACTCCGTTGCTTTCTGCACGATCAGATCCATGCTCTTTTTCGGGATCGCCTGTGCCAACGTGATGCGGCAGGGCAACGGCGTGGCGTTGGACTGCGTGAGCAACTTCAGTTGCACAGATTGATTGGAGATTTGCGAGATCGAGGCCTGCGCCTCATGCCCACGACCATCGAACACGTTGACCGTATCACCGGTCTTCAGCCGCAACACATGCAACGCGTGATGCGCCTCCTCCGCTCCGAGGACGGTCGTTTGCAGATTCGGAAGGAAAAACCGGTGCATGGACTATTTGCCGCCGAAAAAGCGCTTGGCCTTGTCGAGGAACGATTTCAACTGCGGGTAAGAGTCCTCGCTCGCGAGCGCGGCGAACTCATCAAGTTTTTCGCGTTGGGCGCGGGAGAGTCGGGACGGGACTTCGACGAGGACACGGATGTGCTGGTCGCCGTGACCGCGACCGTGCACATTAGGCAAACCCTTGCCGCGCAGGCGAAAGAGGGTCGCGCCCTGCGTGCCGGGCGGAATTTTTAAACGGGCAGCGCCGTTGAGCGTCGGGACTTCGATTTCGCCGCCCAGGGCTGCTGTTGGGAAACTGATCGGGACTTCGCAAAGCAGGTCATCGCCATGGCGTGAAAAAATGTCGTGCGGCCGGATGTGGACGACGACGTACAGGTCTCCCGACGCGCCACCGCGCACGCCGGCTTCGCCGTGGCCCGAACTGCGGAGACGCGAGCCATCTTCGATGCCGGCCGGTATGCGGACTTTCAGTTTCGTGCGGTTCTGCATCCGCCCTTCACCGCCGCAACGCTTGCATGGGTTCTTCACAATCTGGCCGGTACCGTTGCAGCGCGGGCAAGTGGACGCTACGGTGAAGAAGCCGCGCGAATGCGCCACCTGGCCCTGGCCGCGACACGTCGGACAGGTTTCGGCCTTGGAACCTTCTGCCGCGCCGCGCCCGTGGCATTCCGTACACGTATCGAGCTTGGTAAAGGTGATTTCCTTTTCCAAGCCGTGCACCGTATCTTCGAGTTCTATCTCTAAATCGTAACGCAAGTCGTTACCACGCTGTCCGCCGCCGCGCGAGGAGCGGCCACCGCCGCCGAACGCCTGCTCAATAAAATCATCAAAGATGCCGCCACCGCCTGCTCCGCCTCCGAAGACATCGCGAAATATCTCGAACGGATCGTGAAATCCTCCACCACCGCGACCAGCCCCGGCGCCGGAGCCCGGGCCGAAGGCCGCGTGACCGAAACGGTCGTATGCGGCGCGTTTCTGCGGATCACTCAGCGCTTCGTACGCCTCCCCAAGTTCCTTGAACTTCTCCTCGGCTTCCTTGTTGCCCGGGTTCTTGTCGGGATGGTACTTGAGAGCAAGCTTGCGGTAGGACTTCTTGAGTTCCTCGTCCGAAGCCTCCCGCGCAACCCCGAGCACCTCGTAATAATCGCGCTTGGTCATTCGGAAATTTCAGGGTCGGGACCCGCCGGGTCGGGCAAGCCTTTGCTAACGACGACGCGCGCGGGACGCAGCAGACGGTCGGCGAGTTTGTAGCCACGCTGAAGTTGCTCAATAACGTGGCCTTCCGCGTGTGCGGCAGAGTCGACCTGACTGACGGCTTCGTGGAGGTTCGGGTCGAAAGGCTGGCCGGCGCCCGTGATAATTTCCTGGAGGCCGAACTCCATGAGCGTCCGGCGAAATTGGTTGTAGACCTGGGTGAGGCCTTCCAGGAGGGAGGAGTTTTCCGCGCCGTGCGCCTGTGCGGCTTCAATGGCCCTCTCGAGGTTGTCGAGTGCGGGTAATAGTGCACTGACAACGCGTTCGGAGGTGAAGCGGGCAAGTTCCTCCTTTTCGCGGGCGACCCGCTTGCGGTAATTATCAAGGTCGGCGACGGCGCGTAGATATTTGTCCCAGTTCTCGTCGGCCTTCGCCGCTTTGGTCTTCAAGTCCTCCAATTCTTCCACGGAAATGGAATCGGGCTGGACCTCTGTCGTGGTTTCGTCATCTGTCGCAGGCGTACTTTCATCCGTGTCCACCGGCGGCGCAGGTTTTGCGTATTTGTCTTTTTTGCTCATAAAAAACTTCTGGACTACAATGGCGGAGAGCTAGGGTTTTTTCAAGTATTTGACCATCCGCAGGGTATTGCCGGTCTGGTTGCTGGAATCGTACTGCACCTCGTCCATGAAATTGCGCATGATCCAGATGCCGTAGCCACCGGGTTTCATTTCCCGCAGGCAGTCATCCAGACTGGGGTGCCGGTAATTGGCGAAGTCGAAGCGCTGGCCGTGGTCATTGATCTCAATGACCAGGCGGCCGTCCTCGACGCGGATGCTGAGCCGGATTTCGGGGTCGCGCTGCTGCCAGCACCATTCCTTGCCCGACGAATAGGCGTGACGGACAACGTTGGAACACGCTTCGTCAACTGCCATTTCAACCTTGGCGGCCTCGCCCTCGTTAAACCCGACCTTGCGGGCGAGGTCCCCGACGATCGCGCGGATATAGGCGAGATAACTGCCGTGGCCCGGCGTCTGGATAAAAAGCCTGTCCGCTGATTCTTCGTGACGAATGTTTTCGGGTAACTCCATGCGGCCTTAAAATATTTATGATTCACTTCGCTTGAAAACTGGTGACTGCATCGTCCTCGGTATGGTGGACCTGGAGAACTTTCGTAAAGCCGAGAAGCTCGATTATTTTATAAATGCGTTCGGGCACGCTGAGCAGGCGGAGATCGCCGTTGTGCTCGCGCGCCTGTTTGGCAAAGCCGATGAGCGCGCCGAGGCCCGCGCTCCCGATATAATCGAGATCCCGGCAATCCAGAATCAGGGAATACCGGCCTTGCTGAAACAAGGTATTGAGCTGGGACTCGAGTCGCGGGAACGAATACATGTCCAGCGATCCGGTCAGACGGACGAGATGCACGGGGCCGCGAGACTCTTGATCGATCCGGAAATCCCTCATATGCGTCGCGTCCTCCGGATTGCCAGAGGGATGTCGCCGCTGGAGGTGATGGCTTGTTCGTTTCGCATATACGCGGGTTTACTTCTTCTCCAGACCATTAGGGTGGCGACGCTCGACGGCTTCGCGCAAAAACCGGGCCAGCTCCTTGAACTTTGGCGTGTTGCGTGGGTCGACGCGAGCGAGGTTGTCGTGAGCCTCGATCACCAAATCGGTAGTCTCACCCTTGTCCAACGGATGTTCGAGTTGCGTGATGTCGGTGTCAGGCAACAGGTGATACTCGGCTTCGGACAGAGACGCGGGTGCGTCGGCATTGATAAGAAACAGCCGATCCAGTCCGAGCGTCTGGAGCAGATCCATATTATGAGCGTTGATGTTCACGATGTGGACGGAGGCTGTCGTGCCGTTTTGCCGCAGCCGCAGTCCAATACCCGCCAACATACCCAGAAAGGTGCTGTCCATACCTTGACAGGCGCCGAGATCGACAACGAATTCTTCCTGCCCCTGGTCGATCTTCTCCTCGGCGAACTGGCGCAGCGGCTGGCTGTTCTGGAAAGTTCCACGGCCCACCACGCGGGCGTGGACTCGATTGTTCGCGCAGCCGACAGAAATCCCTTTGGGCAACTCACCCATGATGCAACCTCAGCAATTTCACGGTAAATGATACAACGAAACGCGCAGAAACGAAAGGGCGATTTCGCCACCACAGCCCGTTCATCAGGGGTCCCTGTCAACTTCACCGTGAACTCGAAGACGGTTGTTCCTTGGCATGGTACCCTGTGCAGCTAACGAGATACATGTGGCGCTGGCGTGTTCCGCCCGCCCGCACCTGTGAATGCTCTGGTTCACCCACATGGTCAAAATGCAGGCGAAGTTGGCCCAGCAAATTGCCGGGGGGTTTGGGAAACACAACCACGGCGGGTCGGCCCTCGAACTTCCCGAGGTCCGTCCAGTAACGGTAGCCCAACCCCGGCGCACCCAACGCGTACGCGTTGACGCATTCATCGGGCTGGTGCAGGTAGAAACCTACTTCCGGGGCGCCATACTTTTCCATCCCCAGCACAAAGGGTTCCTTGCCGGTTTCATTTCGAATCCGTGTGCGCATGGCGTCCACCTGTTGCGCGGTTGCCTGCCAGCCGCCCGCGTGTGTGTACGCCAGGAACCGGGGGAATCCCCAGGCAAGGCTCGTATGTCCAAGCACAATGGCCAGTGCACACAGCGCAATCGTCCCCCACGCGCCCGCGCGCCAGCGTTTCGCCCGCGTCGGATCCGCGTAGCCGAGGCCTTCCAGTAGAATCGACGCCCCGCCGATCGCCAACGTCAGGAACGCAGGGGCGGTCCAGTTCACATGGATCTCCGTCTTGAAACTGGCGGCGGCGAAGAGGAAAAAGAGAGGCAGTGAAAACGAAGCGACGAAATTCCAGTGGTCGTCGCGCTGCAGCCAGCCACGGCGGATTCCGCGCGTCGCCGCGCCCGCGAACAGCGCAAAGAAAGGCGGGGTGAGCATGGCGAGCTGCACAAGCCAGAACAGGGACATATTGCGCAGGGTATTCTTCTGGGGTCCCGCGGTGCGCGTGGACTGAAAGAGGAACGAAACCCAATGGTGCCGCGCATTCCATATGATTACAGGACTGAATACTGCCAGCGCTATCGGCAATGCCAGCCATGGTTGTGGGCGACGGAGCCAGTGGCGGTGGTTGGGTGACAGTAACAGGAACCACAGCAACGACGGCGCGAGCAGGAGCGCGTAGTACTTGGAGAGCAGCGCGCCGCCGAATGTCACGCCCGCCAGCAGCCAGTAACCGCCACGGCCAGTATGTAACGCCTTCGACATCATATATAACGTCGCCACCCAGAAGAACACGAGCGGCGCGTCCGGAGTCACGATCAGGCCCATCCCGACGTAAATCGGTAGCAGAGTGAAAAACAGCGTCGCCGCCAGTGCCGTTCGTCGCCCAAACCACATCCGGCCCGTAAGAAACAGCAAACCGGCGGACGCCACCCAAAGCAGAAACGTCACGCTGCGCACGCCCAATGCGGTATCGCCAAACAGCGTCGTCCCGACCGTAATGATCCAGGCCACCATCGGCGGATGGTCAAAGTAGCCAAAGGCCGGATGTTGCGCATAGGTCCAATAATACGTTTCTTCGGGTAGCAATTCGACGATGCCGCAGAGCGAGAAGCGCAACACGGTCAGTATGGCGACCATGCAGACGACAGCCAGCCACAGACCTCTGTCGGACGGGCACGGTGTGGTTGTGGTATTTTCGGTCGGTACGCACATTGTCAGATTCACCGCAGCTTTCACTACTTTCGCACAGCAGATTTGCCTGCGTCGAGACGGAATCTTAGTGCCGCTCCCATCCGCTCACGAAGGCCTCCACGCACCGCGCGAAATCGCGGGAGTATCCGCCCTCCAGTACAGCAAAATAGGGCAGCGTCGACGCGTTCGATGCCGGTTGCGTAACCGCCGCGATGCGGTGGCCGATTTCGCGGAAGGTATCGATCTCCAAATCCATGTTGGTGATCGGATCATTTTTATAGGCATCGAATCCCGCGGAGACCGCGAGCAAGTCCGGCTGGAAATTACGGATGTGGTTGAGGCCCTCGTCCAATATCGCTAGAAATTGCGCGGGCCGGGTGCCCGGCGGCAGTGGATAATTGAGACAATTGCCTTGGGTGGTGAGGCCGGTGCCGGGATAGCACGGGGATTGGTGCAAGGAGACAAACATGACCCGGTCATCGCCGCGAAAAATATCTTCGGTGCCGTTCCCGTGATGACAGTCGAAATCGAGGATGGCGACGTGCCGTATGTGGGGTGAAAGGCGGAGCGCCCGGGCGACCGCAATGGCGATGTTATTGAAATAGCAGAAGCCCATCACGCGGTTGCGTTCCGCGTGGTGACCGGGCGGGCGCATCACGGAAAATGCCGGTCGGCCGGCGAGCGCTTGTTCGACGGCGCCAATGGCGGCGCCCGCCGAGAGTTTCGCAATCTCGGGGATTTCCGGGAAGAACGGAGTGTCCGCATCCGTGAATGAGCCCAGACGCACGGCGTCGAGGAGTTCGCGGGTGTGGACGCGCAGGATGTCCTCGTCGGAACACGGCGTGGGCAACATCCACGTGTGAAATTCACGCTGTAGCTGGGCAACAGTGGAGCGGACGCGTTCCGGGCTTTCGGGATGGCCAGCCGCGGCATAATCGAGGCAGCGAGGGGAGTGGACAATAACCATGCGTGGCTTGGTATCATAACAGCAAGCCACGCCCGCGTAAACCTATCCTGTTGCATTGGCCGGAGGCGTGTGCTAGGTTGACCCAACTTTT
This sequence comes from Verrucomicrobiia bacterium, assembly GCA_035577545.1. NCBI lineage: Bacteria > Pseudomonadati > Verrucomicrobiota > Verrucomicrobiia > Verrucomicrobiia bacterium. Next base: position 127,894 of record DATLVI010000022.1, on the reverse strand, counting down.
TTGCCGTGGCGCGATGCCCTCCGGTGAAGTAAATTAGGGTGGATTTATCACAATGGAAGATAACGACAATAAAAAGGGTCGGTTGCCCCGACTGAAACGCCCTGGCGACAACCGCGATCCGCGGTTTCCCTACCGGGTGATACTCATTTGGGTGGTCGTCCTGATTATGGTGCCGCTGTTCTGGAAGTTGCGCCAATCCCAGCAGGACAACGTCGAAGAAATCTCCGAAGGCCAACTGGAGCAAAAGGTCGAGGATGGCGTCGTCGGCAAAAAGGTCACCGTCGTTTTCGGCGTGACTTCGCTGGATACCATCAAAGGTACCTATTCGGTACCGGCCAAGAACGGCGTTGAACAGAAAGACGTCAATTTCGCGGCGAAAGTCAAATACAGCGACGAGATCTACAAGTTTTTCAAGGCGCACAACATCTCGCTGGAGTACACCGAGGCCAACCAGTGGTGGATGGCGATTATGAGTTCGGGATTGTTGCCCCTCATCTTGATTTTCGCCGTCATCTATTTTGTTTTTATCCGCCAAATCAAGCTCGCCGGTAAAGGGGCCATGAGTTTCGGCAAGTCACGAGCCCGCATGCTGAGCCGCGACAAGAACAAAGTCACCTTTAAGGAAGTCGCCGGCATGGCGGAGGCCAAGGAAGAGGTCGAGGAGATCATCCAATTCCTTAAAGACCCGAAGAAATTCCAGCGGCTCGGTGGTCGCATCCCGAAAGGTGTGTTGATGGTCGGCCCGCCGGGAACGGGCAAAACCCTCCTGGCAAAGGCCATCGCGGGAGAAGCCGACGTGCCGTTTTTCAGCATTAGCGGCTCGGACTTCGTGGAAATGTTCGTCGGCGTCGGCGCGAGCCGCGTGCGCGACATGTTCGAGCAGGGCAAGAAGAACGCGCCCTGCCTCATTTTCATCGATGAAATCGATGCGGTCGGCCGCTCGCGATTTAGCGGCATCGGCGGCGGCCACGATGAACGCGAGCAGACGCTCAATGCGTTGCTCGTCGAGATGGACGGTTTCGACACGCAGGAAGGCGTCATCATCATTGCGGCCACGAACCGGCCTGACGTGCTGGACTCGGCGTTGCTGCGCCCGGGACGTTTTGACCGCCAGATCGTCATCGATATGCCCGACCTCGTGGGTCGCGAAGAGATTTTGAAAGTTCACGCCCGCGCCGTGAAGCTCTCCAAAGACGTTGACTTTACCGTCATCGCCCGCGGGACACCCGGCTTCTCCGGTGCCGACCTTGCCAACCTCATCAACGAGGCGGCGCTGCTGGCTGCCCGCAATGACAAGAAGGGCGTCGGGATGGAAGAACTCGAAGAAGCCCGCGACAAGGTGCGCTGGGGTCGTGAGCGACGCAGCCGCGTGATGGACGAGAAAGACAAGAAGGTCACAGCCTATCACGAAGCCGGCCACGCATTGGTAATGTTCAAGCTCGACTTCACCGAGCCGCTGCACAAAGTCACCATCATTCCGCGCGGCATGTACCTGGGCGCCACGTTCTCGTTGCCGTTGAAGGACAAATATCACGAAAGCAAGAAGCAGTTGCTCGATGAAGTCGCCGGTATCATGGGTGGCCGCATTGCGGAGGAGTTGACCTTCGGTGATTCCACCAGCGGTGCCTCGGGCGACATCAAGCAGGCCACGCACATCGCCCGCAAGATGGTCACGGAATGGGGCATGAGCGAGAAGATCGGTATGGTCAACGTCAGCGAACACGAAGAGCACATGTTCCTGGGCCGCGACCTTTTCAAGGGCCGCGAAGTGAGCGAACAAACCGCTCGCGACATCGATGAAGAAGTGCGGCGGATCATCGACGCGGCCTATGCCCGTGCCAAGGAGATTCTCGTGTCCAACAGGGACAAGCTGATCGCCCTGGCCGAAGCGTTGCTGGAATATGAGACGCTGGACGCGACGGAGATCACCGAAATCATTGATACCGGCAAGCTCCAGAACCCGCCCGCCCGTCCTCCGGGACTGTCGGCGTCCGTCCCGGCAGCGCCCCAGCCTGAGAAGGCCAAGGGAGAGCCCAAGCCCGAAGCTTTCCCAGCGCCCGGCATTGGGCCGTCGCCGGCAAATGCCTGAGCGTTTCGCGGTCGGTTCACGCGTTCACATCGATCACCACGCGACCGCGAAGTTTTCCGTCGATCATCTGCTCACACAGCGCGGGCATGTCGATCAGTCGCGCTGTCCGGGTCAGACGATCGAGTGTTTCCATTGGTAATTCGCTCGCCAGCCGTGTCCACGCTGCGCGTCGGCGTTCCGTAGCTGTGTACACGGAAGAAATACCAACCAGGCTCACCGCACGCAAAATAAATGGGTAAACGGTTGCATGAAGTTCCGCGCCGCCCGCCAGGCCGACCGCCGTCACGCAGCCCTCGCGGTCCATCTGTCGCAACAATGCGGCGAGCGTTTCCCCGCCGACCGAATCCACCGCTCCCGCCCACCGTCCCCGCTCCAGCGGCTTGTCACTCCGGGCGACCAACTCACTACGGTCAATGACCTCATGTGCGCCAAGAGATTGCAGGAACTCGTGCGCGTCGGCTTTGCCGGTCGAGGCGACAACGCGGTATCCGAGTTTTGCCAGCAACACCACCGCAACACAACCCACGCCTCCCGTTGCACCTGTAACAATGATCTCGCCCTTGTCAGGTCGCACACCACGTTCCTCCAGCGCCATGATGCAGAACATTGCCGTCAAGCCAGCGGTGCCAATCTGCATGGCCTGTTTTGATGTCAATCCCTGATGCAACGGTACCAGCCACTCCGATTTCACGCGCGCGAGTTGTGCGAACCCGCCCCAATGTTCCTCGCCCACACCCCAGCCGGTGAGCACGACCGGATCGCCGGGTTGGAACGGCCCTGCTGTTGCCTCCGCTACAACGCCGGAGAAATCAACGCCCGGTACCATCGGGAACCGACGCACTATCTTGCCGCGGTTGGTGACAGCGAGCGCGTCCTTGTAGTTCAAACTCGAATAGGCAACGGAAACAAGAACGTCACCTTCCGGCAGGGAATTGACAGGGAGTTCCTTAACTACGGCACGGACAGTGCCGTTTGAGTTCTCGAGGACCACGGCTCTGAATGGGTTGGGAAGTGCCATGTGTCGTCACACGTTAACAAGACGCGTCGGCCCGGCAAGGTTTTTCCAGTTTATGTATGTCTTCGTGTAGCGTAAGCTGGGTGTGTGGCGGCGACATTTCAATGGGACACTTCGCGCGCGCTCACCATGGGCGTACTGAACGTCACCCCCGATTCGTTTTCCGACGGCGGGAAATTTCTCGATGTTGACCGCGCTGTTGCGCACGCCCGTGACATGGCCAAAGCGGGGGCCGACATCATCGATGTTGGCGGGGAAAGCACGCGGCCGGGCGCCACGTCCGTGAGCACGGATGAGGAATTGGGCCGTGTCCTGCCGGTGATCGAATGTTTGCGGGATTTGGTCATCTCCGTGGACACAACGAAAGCTGCGGTTGCGGAGAAGGCACTGGTGGCGGGCGCGCGCATCGTGAACGACGTCAGCGCGTTGCGGTTCGATCCACGGATGGCCGAAACTGTGTGCACCGCAGGGGCCGGCTTGGTGTTGATGCACATGCAAGGGACGCCGCAAACGATGCAACAACAACCGCGTTACGATGACGTGGTCGCGGAAGTAATCTCATTCCTGGCGGGTCGAATCGCGTTTGCCGAGGCGCAGGGGCTAAAAAAAACACAAATCGCCGTTGACCCCGGTATCGGCTTCGGCAAAACTGTAGCGGATAACTTGCGATTGCTCGCGCACCTGGAGGAATTCAGCTCGTTGGGCTGTCCGGTGCTGGTGGGCACATCGCGGAAGTCATTCATTGGCAAGGTGCTCGTCCCGGTCGGAGCCGGGCCGGCGCGTGAGGCAAATGGCCGGCTTTGGGGAACAGCCGCCACCGTCGCGTGGGCCGTGGCACACGGGGCACGCATCCTGCGTGTGCACGACGTGGCCGAGATGTCTGACGTGGTGCGAATGGTGGAAGCTGTGCAGCAGGCCCGATAACAATCAATGGAAACCATTCCAGAATTTATCGCCGCGTACTGGAAGCCGGTCTTTGAGATCGCGCTGCTGGCGGCATTCATTTACTATATGTTTTTGCTGTTCCGCGGGACGCGCGGGGCAGCGGTGCTCACCGGTTTTATCATCGTCCTGCTCGTCATTGTGGGCCTGACGCAACTGTTCGAGTTGGACGTGATCAGTTGGATTCTCGGCCGCTTTTTCACCTTCCTCGCCATCGCTGTGTTGGTCATCTTCCAGCCCGAGTTGCGGCGGGCCCTCGCGGAGGTCGGCAGCCGCCAATTGTTCTCGAGTCCCAAGCAACGCGGAGAGATGATCGACGTCCTGGTGGAAACCGCGCGCTCACTGTCGCAGAAGCGTTGCGGTGGCCTGATGGCAGTCGAACGCGAAATTGGTTTCCGGGGCGTCTCCGATACCGGGGTGCCGATTGGCGCGAAGGCCACCCCGGAGTTGCTCACGACAATTTTCTTCCCAAACACGCCTTTGCACGACGGTGGCGTGGTCTTGCGCGGCGATCAGATCGTGGCGGCGGCGTGCGTGTTCCCGTTGACACAGAGGCAGGGGTTGAGCGCGAGTACGGGGATGCGCCACCGTGCGGCGATGGGATTGACCGAGGATTCGGATGCCGTCGTGGTGGTGGTGAGCGAAGAGACCGGCGAAATCTCCGTCGCCCACCGCGGCCATTTGGTGCAGGGGCTCGATCCCGACGGTTTGCGGGCGTTCCTGGCGACGACGTTGATCTCCGTTCCTCGTCGCGGCAACTGGCTGGCGGAACTGGGACGGCGTGTGTTCAGCAGTCTGTCGGTCCGTGAGACACGGTCGGGAACCGGAGAAGTGATCGACACTACGGCTGAGGGATTCAGTGACCACGCGGAGACGGAAGCGGAGCACAGTGAAGAGCGGCACGGGGAGGCACGGCGTTAATGGGCTGGATCTCCAATAACGCGGGTCTCAAAGTGGCGTCGTTGGTATTGGCGACGTGCGCGTGGTTTTTCGTCAAGGGCATCACCAGCGACAGGCGCCCGATCAACGGCGTGCCGTTGGAGGTCAAGGTGAAGACGGGATTGACCGTGCTGGCCACCAGCACCGCGACGGTCAATGTGACCGTGCGCGGCACGCGCGAGGACGTGCGGCAAGTCTCGCGGCAGGATTTGTCCGCGGTGGTGGATTTGACCCGGACCAACCAATTGGGATCAATCACCATGCGGCTCTCACCGTCCTCGGTCCGACATCCTCCGCGCGTGCAGGTGACGGAAGTCGATCCGGCGGAAGTGACCGTCAACGTTGACGAAATGATTGAGCGCAACCTGCCGGTGCAGCCACAACTCGGCGGCGAACTGCCTCCCAATTTGTCCGTCGAACGCGTGATTACCCAGCCCGAGACCGTAAAAGTGAGGGGACCGAAGACACTCCTGAGCGGAATGGCCAATATCACCACCCTGCCCATCGACGTAACAGGGCGGCACACCTCGTTTCGCGAGCGCGTTGAGTTGACACCGCTGGCGTTTCCCGAGCGGCTTGCGCAGCGGCATTGGGTGGAGGTGGACGTACGGATTGGCGTGGGGCGCTCGGTTGACACCACGCCGGGGCGGGGTATAGAACAAAGGCCGTAAAATTTATGGGGAATGACAAGAAGTTGTTCGGGACCGACGGGGTCCGCGGCGTGGCCAACGTCGAGCCGGTCACCTCGGAAACGGCCCTGAAGCTCGGCCGCGCGGCAGCGCATGTTTTCAAGACGCGCACTCCGGTAGCCAAGGGGCACGGCCGCCATAAGATCGTTGTCGGCAAGGACACGCGGCTGAGCGGCTATATGATGGAGAACGCCGTCTCCGCCGGCATCCTTTCGATGGGAGTGGACGTGCTCCTCATCGGTCCGCTGCCAACCCCTGGCGTCGCCTACACGACGCGCTCGCTACGCGCCGACGCGGGGATCGTGCTCACCGCTTCTCACAATCCTTACGAAGACAACGGTATCAAGTTTTTTCGTGATGATGGCTACAAACTCGACGACGCGATCGAGAAGGAGATCGAGGATTTGGTTTTCAGCGGCAAGATCGAAAAGATTCGCCCGACCGCCGATGCCATCGGCAAGGCCATGCGCATCGATGACGCGCTCGGCCGGTATGTCGAGTCTGTGAAGGCGGCTTTTCCCAAAGGGATGACGCTGGAGGGCCTGCGCGTCGTGGTGGACGCGGGCAACGGCGCGACGTACAAGAGCACCCCGTGCGTCTTGCGTGAGTTGGGCGCGAAAGTCACCGTGCTCAACGACACTCCCGACGGCACGAACATCAACAAGGAATGCGGCAGCACCTATCCGGATGTGGTTTGCCGCGCGATACGCGAACACGGAGCCGACATCGGCCTCTCGCACGACGGGGATGGCGACCGAGTCCAGTTGTGCGATGAAGCGGGCAATCTCGTCGACGGCGACGACGTGCTGGCGATCACGGCGTTGGATTGGCTCGCGCGCGGCTCGCTCAAGAAGAACACACTCGTGGCCACCGTAATGAGCAATCTCGGACTCGACCACGCGATTCACCAGGCCGGCGGGGAGGTCGTGCGGACACAGGTCGGTGACCGCTACGTTATCGAGCGGATGCTGCAGGACGACCTGAACGTCGGCGGCGAGCAATCCGGCCACATGATCTTCCGTGACTTCACCACCACCGGCGACGGCATCGTCAGCGCGCTGCAAGTGTTGCGCATTATGATGGACACCGGCAAGACGTTGAGTGAACTGCGCAAGGTGTGCACCAAGTTTCCGCAGGTCGTGGTGAACGTGAGAGTGAAAGACAAGCCCGCGTGGGACACGCTTCCTGACGTGATGCAGCTCGTCAAAGAGGTCGAAGGCAAACTCAACGGCCGGGGCCGTGTCCTGCTCCGTTACTCCGGCACGGAACCCAAAGCCCGCCTCCTCATTGAAGGCCCCGACCACAACCAGATCAAATCGTTCGCTGACGAAATCGCGGGACGGATCAAAGAGCGAATCGGCGCATAGTCGAGCGTGCGGCGGTTCTTTGCGTGGAGATTTGCGTTCCTTTACCAAAATAAAGTCGTATCCCCGTTTGCGTTGAGACGGCCGATTTTTTCCTGCGGCAGGTGGGTGTCGATCGTTCCTGGAGCCAAGGCCATGGGTTCGACGTGGCTGTCGCAGAACAGGACGTTGGCAAAGCCGTTGTGCCGAAAATGCGTGGTCGGGATCACCAGGTTCGAGTACTCGACAAAATAAGATTCCTCCAACATGGGGTGAGCCAGTGACGCCGGTGCTTGAAACGTGTTGATCTGTGCCGTGTCCGCGAAACAGATGATGCGTGACGGATTGCGCACGTCGGACTGGGTTCTGCCGACGTTGTTCGTGGTGAGGCCGTAGATGTTGAAACCATAGCCGTACGTGATCTGGTCGAACTTTTGTCGCCACAACGGCGAGCGATAATTGTAGCTGGGGCAGACCTCGACCCCATGCAGCGATTGGATGTACGGATAAAGTTTCGCCTTTGTCAGGTCGATGTGACGCGAGCCCGGTGGCCCGTTGAAGTTGTAGGGTGACTCCAGGCCAAAATACCACAGCCGATTTGCCCCCTGCATGGTGAAATAGGTAAAGTATCTTCCGTAATCGTCCACGTACATCTGGGTCGCCAACCCCATCTGGCGGAGGTTGGATGCGCAGGAAGAGGCGCGCGCTGATTCGCGCGCCTGTTTGAGCGCGGGCAGCAGCATCGCCGCCAACAGGCCCACGATGCTGATGACCACCAGCAGTTCGATCAGCGTGAATCCTCGACGCTTCATATTGGGCTCACTCAATTGGTCTGTAAGCCAACCCGGTAAAACCGACGAGGCACCACGGCCCCGCCAACATCGATGTTAGTTACCAACCCGCCTGTGCCGACGATGTTGCTCGCAATAGTGCTCCAGGATCCGGACGCAAGGTCGGTCCTGCTCTGAACATCGTAAAGGGAGGTGGCGATCGTGGGGAAGGCCAGGGAGACATTTGTGCCAACGATGCTGATCGACACGAAGCCCGGCGGCTGGGGCGCGGAGGCGGATGTCGTGAAATCAAATCCCTGGAACCGCAGATCCGCGACCAGGGATGGATCGTTCGTGGTGGTAAACCCATCCTGATAGGCCATGATCGCCAGGGTATCGACCCTGAAAGGGAAGTTGGTGTTGTAACCGTTCGCGACAAGATCCATCGAGGGCACTTCCGTGTCGATGAGCGTGAGCGTGCCGTTGGAATTCACCTGGCTTACTGTCAGCGCCAGCGTTTTGCTCGCGCCGTCATAGGCCAGCGTGGCTTCCAGCGTGACGTCCTGCGGCAACTCCGTGACACCGTTGGTGTTATCACCGAGATCGGAATCCGGGCCGAAGATCGAAGCAAAATTGCCGAATGCATCGGCGTTGCTGGTGGTCTGCGCTCCGGTCACTGCGGGCGTGAGCGTCGGTCCTGAGTTAAAGAAAGTCGAGACATTCGGGAAGTAGTTGAACTCGACGGTGTGGAATGTGTTGTCACTATTGAAGTTGGTGGAGGTGCCGGTGCGGTCGCCGCCGGTGAGCGAACTGTTCACAAGCCCGAAGGCGATCTGCATCCCTTGCTCACCCGGCGCGCTGATGATGTGAAAACTAAAGCGCGTGGTGAGCGTGAAGTCGTTGGTGTCCGTCACCATGACGCCGAGCGGGCGCTGGAGCCGCGCCGTCGGCAGGGACGAATTCAGATGCACGTCCAGTTCGCCGTTTGAGTCTCCGGTGTAAACGCCGGGTGTATTGGTCCAGGTAAACTGATTGTTACTGTTGTCTCCGATTCCGAATGACCAGGTGCCAAACGGATTGCTGGAGAAGTTTTCAGTGAGGCTGGTCGAGGCGAGAGTTGACTGCGCGGCAAATGCAGCGATGGCCAATCCCAACACAAGCCGGCGATGACGCTTGAACACGAACACACCCAAGGATGCGGTGACGACAAGTATGAGAGACGATGGCTCGGGAACGACCGCGAACGCGTCGATTTCCCCGACAGAATTTGTGGAAGTGTTGATAATTTCCACGTAAGAGATCCAGTTCAGGTTCACCGGATTGCTGTTCGTGTCGATGGCGCTGCTGAGGTCATAGGAAGCGCCTCCGGCAGAACCGTTGTACAACGCCAACGCGTTCGATGTTGTTCCACCCGTAAAAGCCGACAGGCCAAGCGCCGGGTTGACTGGCAGAAATGGATTGCCAGCGCCTGCCGTAGGATACAAACCTCCGGCCCCGTTATTGGTGGAACTGCTCAGGAGATAAAAATTCGTATCGTCCTGGCTGGCGTAGACGGTCAACCCCGCATGAGTGAAGACTCCATTAATAGTACTGCCCGACAGGGTAAAGAACGAATTGTTGAAGATCGTGAAGTCCAATCCGAATGGATTAGCCGGATTGTTACTGACGGGCGAATTGAACCCCACGATCAAGGAACCTCCGAAACCCAGGCTGAGAATCTGGGTTTTTTGGAAAGGTGGAGCGGTGACTGTTGCCGAAGCGGTCGGCGCACCGAGGACCGCGGTTGTATTGGTGAAACCAGCCGCGGGGCTGGTACCGGGGTTGTACGAAACGACGAAGTCAGCGAAAGAGCTGGCTTGAGTGGACGCGGAAACAAACGCTGCCCAGCAAAAGACTGCGGCAGAAACAACAACGGCCTGGGGACGGAACATGACACGATCTCCTTTGGTTCGAAGGATTGTTGGATCACGCGTCGGCCGTTATTCTGACTTCTGGCTTCAGACCTACTCGCCCGCCTTCTCCGTTTGGATGGCTCTTCACCCCGAATATTTTCGGGGTTGGGCTTTCGTAACCAGTTACAGCAGCGCCACTGTCGCCGAATCTCACGGCGTTCCCTGCACCGACGTGTTGAGACATAAATGCACCTCAAAGAACTGCCCGGAGCGTAAGCAGAACCCGATGTGACTTCAAGAAAATTCGGGCCGGAACCGCCGTCGTTCGATTGCCCGTCATAATTCTGTCCCCTTGTAGCTGCGGTTGCTAACCGCGCGCCGTTCATTTCCACAAATGTCTTCTGTCCGTTGTGCGCCGGTCTCCCGACCGCGCACTTCATCCGACCGAAAGCCGAGTCGGACGGGGCCGAGTCCGACGAGACGCCGCTGTCGTTTGCGGCAAACCCGCGATGATGTTTTCGCGGCAATCTCCAATCCATATTTGTACCTCCACAATCCGAGATTTCGCTTTGTTTTCCGCTCCTGTGGCATCCAAATCCGCCAAAAACCCCCTCCAAAATGGGTTCGTTTTCCAGAACGAACCCATTTGCAAACTCGTCTGCAAACCGCATAAGTTCCTGCAAACACAATCGATCCATCGAAAACTGTGCGAAAACAAAATGGGTTCGTTTCGCAGAAACGTATATGGGTGTCTCTCTCCTCTCTCGTGGCGTTCACAATGGTTTTTGGTAGGGCGTGCACTCCGTGCGCCGTCTTGTCTGATGCCTCACACCCCGGATCATACAATTATCGGAATCCGATGTCCAGAAGAAAGATCATTGTAGCTGCCGCCGTCCCGGCGGCTTGGACCGGCGTCGTAAATGGGGACACGCCCAGGACGGGCGCCACTACATCGCAACGTCAACCCCGCGCCCCGGCCCGCGCACTCCTCAAAGTCGCTTCACGTAATCCCCGGGACGTTCTGCAAGCGTTGTACGGCTGATCCCGACCGCGACCAACGTCTGACCCAACAAACATCGGCGGTGAAACTGCGCACGAGCCGGCTACGCGTCGCTCGACTTTAGGCAGCATCCACAACTCGACTTTGCCCGGAGGACTAGCTATATTGCGGCATCGTGCCATGAAGCGTAAATGGCTATATCGAAGGACGCCGAATGACAAAGCTGACGCATTCTTTCTACGCTTCGTGGTAACTCCCCTGTTGATCATTGGTCTGTTGGCCGTTTGCTCCGGCATAGTCGGCGCATTCTTTAAGTTCCGGGACAGCTTTAGGCGGCAACACGCAGCGGCCACACCTCCAAACTAACGCACCGGCAACAATCTGTTAGATCACAACCCACGTCTTCACGGCAATGACCGCAATCTTGAACTAAATTGCGCAACGACTTAGGGTGGGGGCGAGTGGTTAAAAGTAAGCTGGGAACCAATCTGTTTTATGATGGGACCTGACACCGGTGCCTCATCACATAATAGGTGGACCTGACCCCATGTCGTTCCATGCGGACAGGAATAAACAGACGTAGGCGTGTTGCATGTGTATGCCTCACGGCATTTGCCTGCATCGCACTTATGTATGCAGCATTTAAGCTCAGTCGGGAGTGGCTCGCTTACTACTTGCGTCGAAGGGCTTACGCGTACGAACGATCGGGCGATTGGACCAACACCGAGCGGATGACGCGACTGTGCGTTGTATTGGTTCCAGATGACGCATGGAGCTGGGAACATCTCGGCGGCGCGCTGGAAATGCTTGGGCGATACGACGAACAGGAACGTGCGTACCGCAAGGCAGTTGCGCTAGCGCCAAGTTCTCCCTATGCCGCAGGAGGATTAGGAGGGGCGTTGTTCTTCCTGGGACGTCCCGTGGAAGCGGAACAGTGGATGCGCAAAGCCGTCGATTTGAACCCATCGATCGCTCAGTTGCAAAATGATTTTGCCGCCTCACTTCTCGCATTGGGTCGTTTGGACGAATCTGAAGTGCATCTTCGCGAAGCCATGCGGCTCGACCCCGGTTTGGCAATGCCTCATACCACCTTTGCTGACATCCTGTTTCAAAGGGGAAGGGTCAAAGAGGCAGAGGCAGAATACCGAGAGGCGGTGCGACTTCAACCGCAGAGAGTCAAAACCCATAACGCGCTCGGTTTGTTCTTAATGCAGATGGATCGTCTAGGAGAGGCACAAAAGGAATTTCAAGAAGTTCTCCGGCTAAATCCAGGCTTCCATGACGTACATGGCAATTTGGGCACGCTCTACTGGATGCAGGGGAACCTAACCGAGGCCGAGCAGGAGTTTCGAGAGGCAGTTCGCCTCTCTCCCTCGTACGCGATGGCCTCCAAGCAGCTTGCGCACTTCTTGCTAGAAGGCAAAGGCCGACATCAGTTCAACCAAGGCAAGTTGCTGGACGCACAAGAAACTTGCCGAGAAGTCATACGTCTTTCACCGAATAGTGCGTTGGCATATAACGCCCTGGGAGCCATGTTGACAACCGATTCCAACCGCTGGGAAGAAGCAGAGGAACTAATTAAGAAATCTTTACAGCTCGCGTCTGCCGAAGAAAAGCCGCTCTGCTTGGAAAATCTTGGCCAACTGCTTACGAACCAGCCCCAAAGGCAAGTCGAAGCAGTTGCTGCGTACCAGGAGGCTCTGGCGGGGTTCTCGGCTTCGGGTCACACAGACGAAGTCAATCGTGTGCAAGCGATACTCAATAGGCTTGAGACACAGTAACACCATCAACTGCGGCGTGTCCCGGCCAGCGCGCTCTTCACATGCTTGGCGACGAAGTCGATGATGGTGGGGTCGGATATCATGGGCGCGGCCTCAACCTACAGAAATTTGGCGCGAAGGCGGCGACCGTTTTTAGTGCGCGCTCGCCGTTTTCAAGCGAAGGCTCGATCTCGCTCCCCTCATGCCATTCGTTCCAACTGGTGATGAGAATCCAATCGGGATTGGCGGCGACCGCCTCCTCGAAGAGAATCTGACAGGTTTCGCGGTCCCGGCGGTCCGTAATCGGACGTGGCGCGGGGCGCCCTAATTTGCTGTCGTCGTAGCCCGGGATGACCGTCAGACAGGCGATGCGATTCTTTCCGGCGATTTGGATCCAGTTGGGGTAAGCGGCGTGCGCCCAGGCGCGGACCTGTTCGGGCGATTTTCCGGCGGTGGAGCCGGTGGGATTATAAGTGTGAATGCCGTCAAAGACGCTCGCGGCGCCTTTGGTGATTTGATCGCCGATGAAGATCGCGCCACCGGGGTATTTTTTATTTACCTCGTTTATTACCTGAAGCCAGCCATCCACTTTAATTTGATTAATCGCGCGTGAATAGACAAAGACGACTGGTTTGCCGTTCACTTTCAACCACGCCGGGTGCTTGCCGTAATGTTCCAGGAGATAGAGCACGTCTTTGACTGCGCCGTCCGGCTTCGGGGCGTTTTCCGGATGAACGATTTCAAAATACGCGGTAACTGTAAGTCCGTTCTTTTGTGCTGCGTCGAGCAGCAACGGCAGGCCCTGATCGTGGAAATCTCCCGGTGCCCACCAGCTTGCGATGAACCCGCTGATACCGGCGGCTTTGGCCCAACGACAATGTTGCTCAATCACCTTGGTATCGTGGCTGTCGTAAGGGCCCAAGACCGGATAATGGGTCGAATTCCCGATCTTCTTCGCGGTTTCATTCGCGTTTTCCCAATGGAACCAGCGGCCCGATGTAGCGGGATTGCCGTACCAACCGTAGTAAAATGCCAGGACTTGCCGCGGTATGTTCTTCCAGTGCACGTTGTCGCGGCCCTGTGGCAACGGATCCTGCGCAGCAGCGGTGCTGTAAACAAGGACGGCGGCCAGAAGGCCGGCAACGCGTGGAGTCAGCACCTTGCTATTCATAGACTGCGCGATTTTTCAGCTTCTGCGGCCAGCGCGCTTTTCACATGCTTGGCGACGAAATCGATCATCGTGGGGTCGGACATCATGGGCGGGCTGATCTCGTAGGTGACGCCGGGGAATTTCTTCAGGGTTTGTTCGAAAATGAACGGAATGTCTTCGCGCAGGTGCGAGCCAGGGACGAGGAAGAAGGCGTAACCAAAAATGTGGTTGGCGCCGCGGCGGATGAGTTTGCGGATGGCGACGGGGATGGGCGGTTTGCCGAGTTCCATGAAACACGGCTCGATGAGGTCGTAGCCGAGTTGTTGGCGGACCTGGTCGACGAGTTTGACCATGATCTCGTTGCCTTCCTTGAGCCGCGAGCCGTGGGTGAAGATCAGGACACCTGTTTTCCGTTGCATCGCGGGGCCAGTATAGCATTAAATGTGTCCTCGACAACCATGAGCGACGAAATCAAACGGCAGTACGTCAATTACCTTTTCTTCAAAACCGATCCGGCGTGGCGGCGGCTGTCCCGTGAAGAGCGGGACCGTGGCCGAAGTGAATTCGAGGGCGTGGTCAAGGACTGGAAAGGCCGCGTCCTGATGATCCCCTTTACAACGGTGGGAACGCGCGCGGACACGGACTTCGTGCTCTGGCGCATCAGCGAGCGGCTGGAAGATTTCACCGAGATGAGCACGCAACTGCTCAACACCAGCCTCGGTAAGTGGTGCTCTACCCCCTACAGCTATCTCGGCATGACGAAACGTTCGATGTACGTGGACCACCACGAACATGAAGGCAGCGAGGGTCGGCGGGGTCGGGTCATCCCGGGCCAGAACAAATACATCTTCATCTATCCCTTCTGGAAAACCAGCGAGTGGTATCTTATCTCGAAGGAAGAACGCCAGCGGATGATGAATGTGCACATCGAGACCGGGCATCGCTACCCCAGCATCAAGATCAACACCATTTATTGCTTCGGCCTCGACGATCCCGAGTTCGTCGTCGCGTTCGAGGGCGACAAACCCCAGGACTTCATCGATCTCGTCATGGAAATGCGCGAGCACGAAGTGCGCAAGTATACGCTGCGCGACACGCCAATCTTTACCTGCATTCGGGGCAGTATTAACGAGGTCCTGGCGACGCTCGGATGAAGGCGCTGCTGCTCGCTGCGTTGCTAGCTCCCCTCTCCTGTGTCCTGGCGCAGGAGGCGCAGGACGAGAAACCATTGCCGGAAGAATTGGCAATCACCCGTTCGATCACCTTGCAGGACGCCGATGAATTCCAGAGTTCCGCGGATTTCCGGTTTTTCAAATTCCACGACCAGAAACAAATCACCGCGGCGGCCGAGCTCGAATACGGCTTGACCGACCGTTGGGAGCTTGATGCCGAGGTGCCCTATCAGTTCGTCAACCCCAATGCAGCGCGAGCCGCCAATGGCATCGGCGATGTCGAAGTGGCCACGCGTTACGGCGTCATCCCCGTCGGCGAAAAGCCCCTGGCGCTCGATGTCGGCCTCGCGGTGGGAATCCCGACCGGTGACCGCTTGCACGATCTCGGCGAAGGCCGGCTCACGCTGGAGCCGTTCTTCACCGCAAGCACCTGGCTCGGTCCGCTCAACGTCCAACTTAATGGCGGGTGGCAACGCGCTGTCACCGACGCGGGCGAAGAGCCTCGCGACGACTTCGAGTACAATGTCGCGTTGGTTTACCCGATCAAACATTGGTTCCTGGCGCTCGAAGGCAATGGCGAGTCGAACCATGACCGCACCCTGTATTACGTGACGCCTGAGCTGATTTGGAAACCGAGAAAGAACCTGGAGTTTCTCGTCGCTGTCCCCATTGGCGTCACCGGTGCCGCGGCCGACTACGGTATCGTTACATCTGTCACACTGGAATTCGACAACATCACGCACCGCGGCATTGATAAAGATTAATTTCGTGGGCCGGGGTGATTTTCCGTTGGATTTTTGACCTAAACTCTGGTAAGAGTTGATTGAGCCAGGCGAGCCATGGTTATCAGCGTCATCATTCCGACTCTGAATGAGGAAGTAAACCTCCCGGTTACCTTGCGCCAGCTTACGGACCATCCCGATGTTGAACTCATCGTCGTCGATGGCGGCTCGACCGACCGCACGATCGACATCGCCCAACAGTTCACATCGTATGTTTTTTGCACACCACCGGGCCGCGCCAAGCAAATGAACGTCGGCGCGCGACACGCGACCGGCGATATCCTCCTCTTCCTGCATGCGGACACGTTTCTCCTGCCAGGCGCGCTGGATGAAATCCAGCGGCGCATCATTGGCGACGGGGCGGTTGGCGGAGCGTTTGACCTGCACATCGATTCACGCCGCCGTCTCTGCCGATTCGTGGCCCGAGTGGCCAGCCGGCGGTCGCGGTGGTTGCATTTGCCGTACGGCGATCAAGGGGTTTTCGTGTGGCGTCAGGTCTTCGAAGCGCTCGGTGGATTCCCTGAGATCGCCATCATGGAAGACATCGCTTTCGCCCGGCGTCTGCGCCGCGCGGGGCGGCTCACCTTCATTCGTTCCGGTTTGGTTACCAGCGGACAGCGTTGGAACACCAATGGCGTGGTGCGGACCACGCTGGTGAACTGGTGGGTGACCGCGCTTTTCATGCTGCGCGTCCCGCCCCGGGAACTTCGGCGCATTCACGATGGCTGGCTCGTCTCGGGCAAACCGCGCCGCGACAAGACCGAGTTGATTCCGCCCAACCGCAAGAGCCTGCAAGAGCGGACGTGATCGGGCGGTCGGGCCGCACCCGACCGTTGTCTGTTGCCGCAGTGGCTTTCCCCTGCCGACCTAGTGATGGTTTATCACGTCGATCAAGGACCGGAGCCGACCAAAGTTGGTGCGGTTGAACGGGAAGACAATGCGGTGCAGGTCCTTCAACTCCGGCTCGTTCTCTTCTTCGGGCAGCGGGCCGGCGGCGCGGAACTGCCCGCCGTTGACGCAGATGTTGGCGAAGCGCGCGTTGAGCGTGCGCAACAGATTCTCCGTGACCGGATACTTCACGCGCAGCACCATCGCGTCCTTCACGTAGCGGGAAGAGTGGTAGTTGCTGTAGAAATGCATGATTTCCTGGCAGGCCTCTTCCACGTCATCGGTGACCTTGAAGAGGGAGAGGTCCTCTTTGCTGATCAACGCCTCGTCCAGGAGCTGGTCCTCAACGAACCGCCACCACGTTTTCCAGTAGTTGCCGCGCGGACGATCGACGAACACCAGCGGCTTGGGCTGGCTCTTGCCCGTCTGCATCAGCGTCAGCGCCTCGAACCCTTCGTCATGCGTGCCGAAACCGCCGGGGAACAGCACGATGGCATCACTCTCCTTGATGAAGCAGAGTTTGCGGGTGAAAAAATACTTGAAGTTGATCAACTTCCGGTCCCCCACGATATCGATGTTCGGCTCCTGCTCGAAGGGCAGCCGGATATTCAGGCCGAAGCTCTTGTCGCGGCCCGCGCCATGTTGGGCCGCGCCCATGATCCCTTCCCCGCCGCCGGTGATTACCATGAAGCCGTGGTCGACAATGACCTTGCCGAAGGCGACCGCCTGTTTGTATTCCGCAGTCTCGGGCTTCGTGCGCGCCGAGCCGAAAACGGTGACCTTGCGCTGGCCGCGGAATGGCGCAAAGATTTTCGAGGCGTAGCGCAGTTCCTTCAGCGCCGAAGTGATAACTTTGACATCGAGGCGGTCCGCCTTGTCGTCGGCGAGCCGCAACGCGGTCTCAATGATGTCTTCCACGAGGTCGGCATTGTCGGAGCCGCCATGTTGTTGGATGAGCTGTTGGATGAGAGCCTGGTCCGGATTGGATTGGGACATAATACTTCCTTAATGGATATTCGCCGGGGAGCACTGCTTGAGTCGAACTTCGAAGTCCGGGTGAGTCGAGGGCCGACTCCAGCGTTGCGCCCCGCGCGCGTGTTTATTTCAGTTGCCGGGTAGTGTACTCGTTGGCGGCGGCGTGTAAAGGTTTTTTTGGATGGTAATTTGCAAAACGGCTTGCGGCGGCGGGTCTGCTCGTGTAAACGAGCGCGGGATGACCGCGGAGGAAATCATTGCGTTGTTAAAGCTGAGCCCGCATCCGAAGGAAGGCGGATTCTTCTCGGAAACTTACCGCGCCGGCGAGAGTATCCCGTCCGGCATATTGTCCCCTCGCTATGTGGGACCGCGGGCGTTTGGCACGTGCATCTACTATCTGTTGACGCCCGGCACATTCTCCAACATGCACCGGCTACAAAGCGACGAGATCTTCCACTTCTATCTCGGTGACCCGGTCGAGTTGCTGCAGCTTTTGCCCGATGGCTCTGGCAAAACAGTTATGCTTGGTACCGACCTACGTGCGGGAATGCAACCGCAGGTCGTTGTCCCACGCGGCGTTTGGCAGGGCTCGCGACTGGTTGACGGAGGGAAGTTCGCGTTGCTCGGTTGCACCGTCGCGCCGGGGTTTGAGTTCGTCGATTATGAACACGGACGGCGAGGGGATTTGATCGGGAGTTACCCGCAATTTCTGGAGAAGATCACGGCGTTGACAGTCGAGTAGTATCCGCGCACGAATCGCTTGCTATATTCGATACGAACGAGTGTACTTTCCGTGGTCATGAAGGGACTCCTTTCCTGCTGGTCCGGTTTGCTCTATCTGGCGCTGCTAGTACAGCCAGCCTTTGGCGAAGAAACCGTCGCGATCTCGGCGACGGAACTGATCCAACGCGGGCGCGCCGAATTGGCTTCCAACAACTGGGACGCGGCGGAGAGTTTGTTTCGCCTGGCAACCGAGACCGAGCCAACGAATTCTTCGGCCTACACGTGGCAAGGGTACACGTTGGCGGGATTGAACCGGCGGCAAGAAGCGGCCGTTGCTTACGAGAAGGCCCTAGAATTGAATCCCCAGCGGACGAATACGTGGTTGTATCTCGGCGAGGTCTATTATTCGTTGGGAAGGTATGTCAAAGGCGTTGGAGCGTACCAAAAATACATCTCACTGAATCCCCGAAATGATCAAGCGTACAACGGGCTTTATCGTTCGTTGGAACGGCTGGGACGTTATGGCGAAGCGGAGAAGGCGTGTCGACAGGCGATCGTCATCAATCCGACCAATGTGAGTTATTACGTCGGTCTGGGTTACTGCTTGGAGAACCTCGGGCGTTACAGCGAAGCCGGCAAGATCTTTGAAAAGGCGCTGTCACTGGATCCACAAAACCCACACGCCTACTACCGGTTGGGCATTAACCATTACCATGAGAAAGCGTATCAGGCGGCGATCTCTTCGCTTCAAAAAAGCATTTCGCTTCAACCAACGAACAGTGATGGCAATTACTGGCTGGGTCGGAGTTTCGCTGCGCTCAACCGTTACGACGAGGCGGCCGGGGCTTTCCAGCAAGCAATTCGAATCGACCCGGAGGATATCCAAGCCTATGAATGGCGGGGCGTAAGCCTCCTGAGGATCGGGCAATTTGACGAGGCAGCGGCAACTTTTGAGAAGGCGTTCGGGGTCAGGGGCGAAGACAAGACGGTACGCCGGTCGCTGTTTTGCTGCTACCTGCTCTCGTCGCAATACGAGAAGGCCTATCGGCTGTACCCGATAATTTTTACCCTCGGCGGCAGCGCGCTCCTGCTCTCTTACCTCATTGGACTGACTGCTCTCTTGCGTTCCAGTTTCAAGATTTCCACGGACACATTTCCTCGTCTGGGGTTTTCGTTTGCGTGGATGATCGTGTTTTTCCAGGGGCAAATCGCCCTGATTTTTTGCCTGGCGTTGCTGTCGTGGATCAAAATATCCGAGAATCTGTTGTTCGGCATTACCCTTGCGGGAATCCCGGTCATTTTTGCCGCCATGCGGGGATTCGCGCGGCAACCTTGGGGCCAACCCTTTTCCTGGCCATTGCGGCTGGGGACGCTGAAGGTGATGGGACTGTCGGTACTCGGGCTGGTTCTGGCGTCAGGGATAAGCCCCTGGAGCGCGCACTGGGTTGAGCGTGTGCTCCGTCGGCCGGTGACAATTCAAGAAGCGATCCCGCTCATCAAATACGCGCTGATCGCCAATCCGCTGGCGGCGTTTTCGTCCGTCGTCATTGTCGGGCCGATTGTTGAAGAGATTCTGTTTCGCGGCCTGATCTATGGGGCGCTGGAAAAGCGGCTGCGCGTTACCGGGGCGATCCTGGTCAGTTCACTCCTCTTTGCCGCAGTGCATCTTCAGGTGGTGTATTTCATCCCGATATTTTGTCTCGGCCTCGTGCTGGGTTGGGCCCGCTGGAAAGCCAACTCGCTCGGCCTGCCAATCCTCATTCACGTCCTGAACAACGGCGTCGCGCTGCTGTTCCTGAAATTCTTCGAGAAACCTTGAGGCTTGCGATCAGATGGATGAGTCTCCGGAGGTTCACCACGAAGTCACGAAGAACACGAAGGTGTTGTAGGCCGCGTGCCCTCACGCGGCGTTGCCTCTTGACCCTACGCGGGGCGCGGTCATATCCTGCCGTGCATGAAGCGTTGTCTCGTGCTGTTTCTGTTGCTGATTGCCACGCCGTTCCTCGCTTTGCAGGCTCGTGGCGAAACCGAGCAGATCGATCTCAAAGCCCTTGCCAAGAAAGCACGGCCTGCGGTCATGCTGCTGGTCGTCTCCGATGCCGACGGCAAGGAAATCGCCACGGGAACGGGCTTCCTCGTCTCCAGCGACGGCAAGCTCATCACCAATCATCACGTCATCGAAGGTGCCGCCAGCGCAGTCGCCAAGGCCGAGAATGGCGGCCTGTTCCCCGTCGAAGGCGTGCTGGCCGACGATTCGAAGGATGATCTCGTGCTGCTAAAACTCAAAGGCAGGGATCTACCATTCCTACCGCTCGGAAGCAGCGACAAGATCGAAGTTGGTTCGCGTATCGCCGTCATCGGAAGCCCACTGGGATTGGAGGGAACGCTGTCGGAAGGAATCGTGTCTGCAGTCCGGGAGTTGATGGGCGACGCGCGAATAGTTCAGATCACTGCCGCTATTTCGCCGGGTTCCAGCGGTTCACCTGTGCTCAATATGCAGGGCGAAGTCATCGGTGTGGCTGTTTCGGTGTTGAAGGGAGGCCAATCGCTCAATTTTGCTGTGCCCGTTGAGAGCGTAAAGCGAGTGCTTCCGCGCCTCGGTACTATCAAATTGCTATCGGAGCTCTCAAAGGAAGCCGTGCAGGAGTTGGAAGCTGATCCCGACTACAAGGCTTGCGTTAGTGCTCACTTGGCGGGTGACTATGTCGAAGCGTTGAAACGAGACAAGGTGCTTGTGAACCGATTCCCAAACAACCCAAGAGTTTGGAATGGTCTCGGAGGCACTTATTATATGCTCGAGTTTTACGCCGACGCGGTTGAAGCCTTTCGCCAATCGATAAAACTTAAGCCCGACTATGAGGCATCGTGGCAGTGTCTCGGCGTTGCGTATCTAGCACTACAAAAGTACGCTGAAGCAGTGGCGGCCTTGCAACAATCTATCAAGCTGAAGCCCGACGATCCAAGCGCGTGGTATTTCATGGGCCTGACATACATTCAAAGCGGTCAACACGAAAAGGCGCTGGGAATCGTTCCGCAACTGGAGAAACTTGATCCCAAGAGGGCTCGTGAGCTTGCGGAAGCCTTACGGTGAGGTTCACTTACAAAAATGAAGCGTGTCACTTGTTTGGGACAGCCAGCGAATCCATTGAATATGAATTCGAGGAATGCTGATCAACCGAAGAATCAGCATTGGCTTCCTTGCGTTTACTTAAAGGAATTCTCTCCAGACTTTTGCCGAGGGCGGAAATCCGAAGTGTGGCGATTTGATGGATCACGAAGCCTGTTCGTCCCGGTTGACAGCCAGTGCAACGACAAGTGTTTTTACACAGCGGCGTCGGCTAAAGAAGCGGAGAGCTATTTCGGACAGATTGAAAACTTGTATGGTGGTTGCCTGAAGAAGATTAGAGCCGGAGCGAATCAAGAACCGACATTCCAGGAATACTTCGGGCTAATCCTGATGGTTTTTGATTTGTGCTTACGGAATAAATCTCATCAAAATCTGACGGGCCAAAACAATCTCGGAGCTTATCGAACTCGACTGTTTTGTTTCCTCAGAGACATGGTGCTTGGCAAGAGTGACGGAATTCCGACAGAGAAGGAACTCAAGTCACATTTGCACAAGCACTGGCGAGTCAGAATTATTGCGCCCACCTCTAACAGTGAATTAATCACTTCGGATAATCCAACGATGCTTTTCACCACGAATGATCGGCGTGATTGTCACTTCGCTATTCTACCGGTCACTCCGTTCCATATCGCTGTAGCTTTTGATGAGCGCTTCGTCCAGATCCTATCGGATCGCACGACGCATGCGGACGACGGGATTCTCAACAAGAACCAGTGTCGCCAAGCAGTTAGCGCCGTCTATTCGCGAACACGACTCGACGTGGAGCAAGAGAGGAGCGCAGCCAGCCTTCTCAAAGAGCCGCGGAACCACGGACTAGTCTCCCAATCGGCAGTTGAATTAGCAGTTCTAGGAATGACAGCCGAATCAACTCTCTCGTTCATTCGAGTTTCAGCCTGCGTATGAATCCTCGTCAACTTGTTCGTCAGACCAGCGCGTCCTACTTCAGCGCGCCGTCGTGCCGGAGGTTCTGGACGATTTGGCGGGTGGCTTTGGATTTGTTCAGAGTGTAGAAGTGCAGGCCGTCGACCTTGGCGGCGAGGAGTTCGCGGCATTGACGGGTGGACCAGTCAATACCGTATTGCGCGACGAGATCGGGGTTGTCGGCGATCGAGTCGAGATCGGCGAGCATGTTTTCGGGGATGACCGATCCGCACATCGCGGTGAATTTCTTGATCTGCGCGACGTTCGTCACCGGCATGATACCGGCGATAATGGGCACGGTGATGCCGATTTCCCGGCAGCGTTTCACGAAGTGGAAGAAGTGTTTATTATCGAAGTAAAGTTGCGTGATGATGAAGTCAGCACCGGCTTCCACCTTGTCCTTGAGCCTTCGCAAATCGGTCTCAAAATCAGGCGCTTCGGGATGTTTCTCCGGATAGCCGGCGCAACCAAGGCTGAAGGTGTCGCCGAATTGTTTCCGCAGGTGGCGCAGCAGGTCCACGGCGTTCTTGAAATCGGGAAACCAGCCTTCGGGCGATTCGGGCTGGTTGGCCGGCCGGTCGCCGCGGAGGGCGAGGACGTTTTCGATGCTATGTTTGGCAAAATTCTCCAACACGCCATCGATGTCTTTGAGTGTCTGGCCGACACAGGTGAAATGCGCCATCGCTTCGAGGCCGAATTGTTCCTTGATCTTCAGCGTCACCTCGAGCGTTCGGGCGCGGGTGCTGCCGCCGGCGCCGTACGTGCACGTGGCGAACGACGGGCGCAACTCGTGCAGGTGGCCGAGTGTCTCCAGCAGATTGGCCATTGCCTCGTCGTTCTTCGGGGGGAAGAACTCAAAGGAGATTGTGGGCCGCGTGGTTTTGAGGATGTCGCTGATTTTCATCGAGTCGTCACGGCTCGGCGGGAGCCTCGCCCTCCCCTATTTGTCGAGAAACTTCCTGTAGAACGGCGACTTTTCGTAGTCGCGGGCGACCCGTTCCATAATGCGGTCGCGCTCGTCGATGAGCCGTTTCGGTTTGCGCGGCTTGACCTTGTCGATGGCGTACGAGGTGATCAGCGGCAGGGCGACGGTGCTATCGACGTAGCAAACGACCGCGTCGGGAAGTTTCTTGGGGTCGACCTTGCCCCAACTGACGGCCTCTGCCGGCGTGGCGCCTGAGAGCCCGCCGGTGTCGGGACGCGCGTCGGTGACCTGGAGAAAGTAATCATGACCTTTCTCGTCGAGACCGAGGACTTCCTGGATTTGCGGCTCGGTTTGCAGTATGAAGTTTTTGGGCGACCCGCCGCCAAGGATGAACACACTGGAGTTGCGGCCGTTGCGCTTGGCGTCATAGACGATCCCGGCAGTCTGGTTGACGTCGCGGTTCACGTCGAATTGAAGCTTGTTACCGGCGAGGCTCATGGCGGCGACGTTCATGCCGATGGAACTATCGCCGGGACTACTAGTGAAACACGGCACGCCGTACTGGTAGGCGACAGAAATGAGCGAGGTGTCCTTCAGGCCGAGTTTTTTCTCGCGCCGATAGACATATTTGCCGAGGAGGTAGTGAAATTCATCCGTCCCCATCGAACGCTGAAACTCCGGGCCGTTGATCACCTGGCGGATGAAGGCATCCGTATCGAGCAAGACCCGGTAGTCGAACAGGATGTCGTAGATGCGGATGATCTGGCGTTTGCGGAGTTCGACGTCATCGAGAAACGGCGAGCCGCGATACAGCTTCATGTCGAGACCGTAATGAATGTCGTGGTAGAGGTTGGCGCCCGTAGTGATGATCCAGTCGATGAACCCGGCCTTGATGAGCGGGATGAGGCAGGATTTGCCCAGCCCGGCGGGCACGAGGGCGCCCGTGAGGCTGACACCGACGAGACCGTTGCGCGGCAGCATCTTGCCCGCGAACAGCTCGCAGCCTTCGCGGAGACGGGCGGCGTTGTAGGCCTGGAACGTCTCGGCGACGAGCTGCGAAGCTTTCATCCCCTTGCTGATCGCTCCGGGATCGAGACGGGAGAAGCGGCGGAATTTGTTCGAGTTTTTCATGGGATCGAGATTTTTCTTCGTGCAAACGACCGAGTGAGACCCTAGAATTAACAACCACTCAAACTTTTGGCAACCTATTTAGGAGGACTAATCCCATGGAGCCACGAGAGATTCGCATCGGCCATAGCCCTGACCCGGATGACGCGTTCATGTTTTACGCCTTGACGCACGGCAAGCTGGACACCGCCGGCCTGACGTTCAAACACGTAATCAAAGACATCGAGAGCCTGAACCATCTGGCGGTCGAGGGAGAGCTGGAGGTCACGGCGTTGAGCGTACATGCGTACGGGTACGTGATGGACAAATACGCGTTGCTGAGGAGCGGCGGGAGTTTTGGAGACAAGTGCGGGCCGATCGTGGTGGCGCGCAAGCCGATGGACGTGGGCGAACTGGCCGACGACCGGATCGCCGTACCCGGCACGATGACCAGCGCGTACCTGTTGTTGAAGCTGTTGTTGATGAATTTCAAGTTCGAGGTCGTACCCTTCGACAAGATCATGGACGTGGTCAAGGACGGCGAATTGGACGCCGGGTTGCTGATACACGAGGGACAGATCACGTACGAAACGATGGGACTGCACAAGATTGTCGATCTCGGCGCGTGGTGGCATGCGGACACGGGGTTGCCCGTGCCGCTGGGCGTGAACGGCGTGCGCAAGGATCTCGGCAAACAGTTGATGCAAAAGATCTCGGAGTTATTGACGGCCAGCATTCGCTACGCGCTGGACCATCGCGAGGAAGCCGTCGCGTACGCCCGTGAGTTCGGTCGCGGCATGGACGCGGCTATGACGGATCGGTTTGTGGGAATGTACGTGAATCCACTGACGTTGGACATGGGGCCGAAAGGACGCGAAGCCATCGCGCTCCTGCTCACCCGGGCCTACCATGCGGCGTTGGTGCCGCGGCCGGTGAATTTGGAGTTCGTCGAATAATGGCGCTCTGCGGGCAACCAAGAGCGCGGGGCGCAAAACGAAGCTGGCGAGTCCCTTTCCAAGGGCTGGCACTGCTCTTATTCCTCATGACTGCTCGCATCTCTTTGGCCCAGTGGGACTTCACCCATGCGGGCGACCCCAACCGAAACTGGGGAGTGACTGCCACGGAGACCGTGGGATACGATGATAATTTCAACGCAGTCGAGAAGAATCCGCAGGCCGGTGTCAGGTATATTTCCGACCTTAAGTTCCGGGCAAATGTTCCCTTGGAACGCTTTTTTGCGGGGATGCAATATGATTACGGCGTCACCTACCCGCGCGATATCAATTTGGGTGGGATTGATGAGACCCACAATCTCAGCGCGGGCGCCACTTACACAGTCAACCCACGGTTGACACTCAACGCCAACGAGAACTTTGTCACTTCTCTTGAGCCACAACTTGTGCAAGGGGCCGCCAAGGCACCCGTTACAATTGTGCAAGCGGGTACATATGTTTACGACAGCGCGGGAGGGGGCGTGGTCTATTCATTGTCACCGAGGTGGAACGTGTCGGCCAACGGCTCGTGGGACATCTGGAGGTACCAGGAAGCAGCCATCGCGACCAACAACGATCGTGAAGATTACACGGCAACGCTGTCAGCACTCTATCTGTTCGACTCACGCACCACGGTCGGGTTGAACTATCAAGTCGGCGAGAACGTTTTTGTCAATCCCGGCACGAACAGCGCCCGGAACGCAATTTCACACACGTTGTATTTGTCCGCCGTGCGAAGATTCAATCCACGCTTGTCCCTTTCAATCAACGGCGGCTATACGGTCCGTTATTCACCGGATGGGTCCCAGAGCACTTCCCCGTCATTGTATGGATCGCTCGTTTACAATTACGGCCCAATCAATACAATTACGCTCACCGTTGCCCAATCGCTCAGCGAAGCCACCGTGGGCGTCACCGGGCAATTCAGTGCCCAGCAAAACACAAGTTTTGTTGCAGAAATCAGTCATCGCCTCACCACGAGGCTCCGCGTCATCGGCGACATTACGTATGTCTACAGCTCTTTCACACAGCCGCTGGGCGGAGGAGGAGGACCGTCTGGCCCGGTAGCGGTAGGTGGCTTTCAGAACCCGACTTTTATCGGACCGGTGGGTGGTGCCACGATAAGCCCGAACGATCAGGCCCTCACACTCCATCTTGGCCTGAACTACGCTTTTAGGAGCTGGGTGTCGGCTGTCCTGAATTACGATTACTATCAACTGACCTCATCTGAAGCAGCTTTGGTTCAACCGTATACGCGCAACCAGGCCAGCGCTGGAATCAGCCTGGTATACTGAATATCCACATCAAGCTCCATCTGGCAGGTCTGATGGAAGCACGGGGCAGAGCCAACGGTTGCGAACTTCGGAACCTTCCTTAGCCGCTCTCCGCCATGGGGTTGGCCTGACTTTTTACTTGCGTTGGCACAGAACATGGTGTGTATTGTCCAGCCTCCGATAGGCAGATTTAACCGGATTTATGCAGCAAAACGACGCAAAGCCATCACAGGAATCGAGACTACAGTTTCTCGACTACTGGCGGGTCATAAAGACGCGCAAAGTGATCGTCCTGCTGCTCTTTTTGTTGTCTGGTTTGACGGCTTTCACCGTTTCGCTTTCCCTACCGAAGAAATACTCGGCGTCGGCGCGCATTAAAGTTGAGGCTGAGAAACCGACCGTGGACCTTTTTGCAACCGCACAGGCTACCGGGTATGACCCATACTTCCTCCGGACCCAGTATCAGATCATCCAATCCCAGAAGATTCTCTATCCGGTCATCGAATTCTTCAAACTGCAGGACAAGTGGGGTCTGCCCATGGACATCGCTTTGCGGCGATTGAAGGGCCAGCTTTTCGTCCGCCAATACCCGGATACGTCGCTTATTGAAATTGGGATGATTGACCACGACGGCCGTCTGGCGGCCGATGTCGCCAACAAGATCGCGGAAGTTTTTGAAAGCAACCGTCTGGAGGAGAAACGGCAACAAACCCAAAAGGGAATCGACAAGCTTCGTGAGGAACTGACCCAGCAGGAGGAACGGGTCCGCGTCGTGCAGGAGAAAATCGAGCGGCTCCGCAAGGAGTTGGGTGTCCCGGTCGTGGGAAATGTCAAGATGAGCGACATTACCATGGAACATTTGGAGAGCCAGTTGTCTGATGCGCGCAACCTGGTCATCACGACCGAGGCGCGCCTCAACGAGGTAAGGAAACTCAATCCCCTGCAATTGCGGAACGCCATCAACACGCTGACCAGCGATGCCACTGTTCAGTCGCTATTGCAGCGGCTGACGGAAACCGAAACCAGCCTGGAAATCCTGAAACAGGATTTTGGTCCGGAACACCCCACTGTCCTCGCAATGATCGCCCAGCATGACAAGCTCTATGACCAGCTCAACGAGCGCATGGAGGGAATCAAGAAGGGCTTCGAGGTTGAATACGCCGTGGCCAAGGCCCGCGTCGACGATCTTCAGACGCGATATGACGAGGCCAGGAACGCCAGTTTCTCATTGGAAAGCGACAAGTATCTTCCCTTCCGGAATGCTCAACGAGAGGAAGATCTGGAGATGAAACTCGAGGAAGCGGTGAACTCCCGTCTCCAGCAAGCGACGATCGAAATGAACTTGCCCCGTAATCCCGTGGAAGTGATCGATTACGCTCAGGTGCCCCTGCCGCAAGCCTACGTTAGTCCGGCGATTGTCAGCAATACGGTGATGGGTTGCGTGGCCGGCTTGATACTGGGCGTGGCGTTGGCGTTCTTCATCGAATTCCTCGATACCAGCATCAAGAAGATTGAAGACATTGAGAAGTATTTTGGACTGCCGGTGCTCGGCGTTGTTGGACAGCAGGCGGGATTACTCCACCGGGGAAGCGTTTCCATGGCGCACCTCGAGGCCTTCCGCATGTTGCGTACGAACATCGAGTTCGCCAAGCCGGATAGCGCAGTGACCTCACTATGCGTGCTCAGCGCGGGTGCGGGGGAAGGCAAGTCTTTCACCATCGTCAATCTCGCCTTCGTCTACGCGCAACATGGCGCGCGCGTGCTCGTCGTCGACAGCGACCTGCGTCGCCCCAACGTGCACGAGGACTTGCGTATTTCCAACGCCATCGGCCTGGCCGATTACCTTGGCGGCACGAAGACCGTACCGGAGATCATCCAGTCGACGGAGATCCCAAATGTTTCGGCCATCGCGGGGGGCAGCGGTGGTACCGCGAAGGACGCACTGCCTCTATTGACGTCGCACCGAATGGCGGACCTGATCGAACAGGTGGGACGACAGTTCGATGTGGTCCTGTACGACACGCCGCCAATCCTCGGCGTCAGTGATGCCGCCATTATGGCCCGTGAAGTCGGCTACTCTATCTTCGTGATACAGCATCGCCGCTACCCCCGCAACATGGCGCGGCGCGCCATACAGGTGGTCCAGAACGCGGGCGGAAAACTCCTCGGTGTCGTTGTCAACAATGTGCAGCTTGGCCATGATGAGACGTACTACTATTATCACGATCAGGTGGAGCATTATCAACACACGCCGGCCCGCGCGCCACAGCCCCTTGCGGCGGCAAAGCCATTGGACAGTGATGAGATCGATTTGTCTGGAAAATACTAGGTGCGGCCGGCTCGTCGCCAACGCCGGTGCCATGGAATCATTCACCACATCGCAGGTAAACTGACTTGATAACCTCAACTCGATTGTTCAAGCGCTACGTATCATTTACCTGGCTGATTGTGACAGGGGTCGCCCTCTGCCTGTTCTCGGGGTGCAGTTCCATTCACGACCTGTCTGGCGATTCGTCCCCTCCCAATCCCGGTCACACCGCAACGACCAGCAGTTCTGGTTCTTCTTTCCGTCCCAATTCGAACCCTACGGCCACTCCCAGCGATGAGATTGCGGGACGGCTGCGCACGGGTGATAGCCTGTCGGTCCGCATTGATAGCGGCGGCGCCCAGTCGACAACCCCCCCCGCGTCGGACCTCACTGTCGACGAAGACGGCAATATCTCGCTGCCGCTGGTGGGACCGATCAAGGCTTCGGGACTCACCCCAAGTGAACTGGCGGAACGCATCCAGGCCAATTACGTCCCGCGTTATTACGTGCGTTGCAACGCGACCGTGCTGGTGGCACAGCGGTTCTTCTACGTTGGTGGAGAAGCGCGCAATCCCGGCCGTTTTCCCTGGAGCGAAGACACGACGTTGCTGAAGGCCATCAATACCGCCAGTGGGTTTACGGACTACGCGAACCGTCAGAAAGTACAGTTGACCCGCGGCGGAAATGTGGATGTTTACAACTGCGAGAATCTGCAACGAAACCCGGTCAAGGATCCGCCCATCCGGCCCGGCGACACGATTACGATTCCTCGCAGCATCTTTTAGCCAATCAGCACCGGAATCGGTGTGCCAACGGGAGGGGTCGCGCGATGTGTGACCAATGGTGAATCACCACCCCACCAATCGGAGAATCCGCAGCGTCTGGACGGGCCCGCAGTCTCCCGTCGGGCATGCCTGCCAGACCGCCGTTGTCGCCCTCGGCGCCTTGATCCTGGTGTTTGCCCCGCTGGCGTTTGGCGCGGTCCGGTTCTGGGCCCTGGGACCGATCCTGGTTATCATCGGTCTGGCAGGTGTGCTGTGGATAGTTCGTATTCTCTCGACCCGCGAGATACCGGTGGTCTTCTCGGCCCTCGGACCACCGGTCATCGCCCTCGCCGCGTACGGTGTCATCCGTTATGGTTTGAGCGAGATCGAGCCGATCGCTTGTGGGGCCATGATGCAGGCGTTGGGTGCGGGGCTCCTTTTTTTCCTGATCCTCAATAACTTGCGCCACCGCTGGCACGTTACCGTGTTTGTTTGGACACTGGTCGGCACGGGGGCGCTCGTGGCCGTGTACACGCTGTGGCAAGTGTTGCTGGGCGGAACCTGGGTGTGGGCCTTTCCGCAGTATGACCAGTATCTCGGCAGCGCCAGCGGCACGTTTGTGAGTCCGTATCACTGCGCCGCGTACCTGCAAATGGTGTTCCCGATTGCGGCCGCCAACTTTCTGTTTTCGCGACGGAGCTTTGAACAGAAAGTCGCGATGGGGATCGCTTGCCTGCTGATCGTCGCGGCACTATTGCTCACAGCGGCGCCGAACGGTTGGCTGGGCTGGCTGGCCAGCGTTATCGTCCTGCTCGTTTACATCATCAAGCGCGGCGGCAAGAAATCTCGCTGGCTCCTGGTCGGGGTCGGATTGTTGGGGCTGCTGCTCATCGTGGCACTCATCGGGCTGTTGGCGGGAAGCGACACGGGACGTGGTTTCATCTCCGCGGAGAGGCAATCTCGGGCAGTTTTGTGGCGGAATGCCTGGGAGATCGCGCGCGGTAACGTCTTGATCGGGGCAGGACCCGGTATGTTCCGCTGGCTGTATCCCACGCAGCGCGCGCTGCAGGGAGTGCTCGACTCCGCCCAGAATGAATACCTCAATGTGTTTGCGGAATATGGCGTGATTGGCCTCGCGCTCGTGCTCTGGGTGCTGGCGGCGTTCGTGATGGGCGCCACCCGGATCCTGTCCGTGCGCGCCTCCCGGTACTCTGCATCCACGCTGTCAAACCGCTACGCCTTCACGGTCGGCGGACTCGCCGCCGTTGCGACCCTTGCCGTCGGGTCGGTCTTCGATTCCAGCTTGCATGTGCCGGCGAACCTGTTCACCGTTGTCGCCATCATGGCCACCACGCTCACGTGCGGTGTTCACCCAAGCGGGAAGATGGATGACGATGAAGAGTTGCCGGGCCGTTATACACCCCGGTCGTTGAAGGGACTGAACAAGCTGGCGCTGGTCGCGACGCTGGCGGGCGTCCTCCTGCTGCTGGCGTCGCGGTTGAGCAAGAGCTATCCGTCGGATATTTGTTTACGGCTAGCGGAACGCGATCGGCGCCGCTGTGATTGGCAGGCCGCGGAAGAGCATTACCGGCGGGCCTGGAATTTTGACCGCCGCAACTTCGAGGTCACCCGCGCTCTTGGCGATTTCTTTAGTGCCCGCGCCACGTGGGACATCGCGCGGCGGGAGCCGCTGCTGGACGAATCGCTCACCTGGTACGACCGCACGCTTACCGCCAACCCGCATGACGCGGATGTGAATGTTAGAATGGGACGGGTGTACGACGCGCTCGGTAAACGCGAACTCGCCAGCGAGCGCTACCAGCGGGCCATCCTGGCCGACCCGCAAAACGCCACCTATCACACCGAACTGGCTTTGCACTATCAGCGCTGGGGCGAAATGGACGATGCCGTCGCCAGCTTCGCGCGGGCGTATGAATTGGGTGGTGACGACCTGCGGCCGGGAATTGAGTTACGGCAACTTGGCAAGCTGGATTCATGAGCCTCTCGGCCGACACCCTGCGTCGCCTCACGGAAATTGTTGGCCCCGCCAACTTCCAACATTCGGCTGAAGAGCGGATCGCGTACAGTTACGACGCGACACCCATGCTGGCGCGCCTGCCTGAAGCTATTGTCTTTGTCGAGTCCGCGCCGCAAATCTCCGATGTGTTGAAACTGGCGAATGGGGAAGGTTTCAAGGTCGTCCCGCGCGGCAGTGGCACGAATCTCAGTGGCGGGACGATCCCCATGGAAAACTGCGTCGTGCTCGTCACGGTGAAGATGGACAAGATCCTGGAGATTGACCCGCGCAATCTTACCGCCCTCGTCGAGCCCGGTGTCCTGACCGCGCGCATTGATGAAGCGGCGGGCGCGCACGGGCTGTTCTATCCACCCGACCCCGGTTCGATCAAGATTTCGACCATCGGCGGCAACGTCGCTGAAAACTCCGGCGGGTTGCGCGGACTTAAATACGGTGTCACGCGCGATTGCGTGCTCGGCTTGGAGGTGGTCCTGCCATCGGGTGAACTGCTACGGTGCGGCACGAAATGCGTCAAGGATGTCGCGGGTTATTCTCTCAAGGATCTCTTCATTGGCAGCGAGGGCACCCTCGGGATAGTCACACAGATTCTACTGAAGCTTCTCCCGCGCCCCGCCGCGCGCCGGACGATGCTCGCCACGTTCGCTGCGATGGCCGACGCTGCCGAGACGGTCTCCGATATTATCGCCCACAAGATCATCCCCTGCACTCTGGAGTTTCTCGACAAGACCACGATCGCCTGTGTCGAAGACTACGCGAAGATTGGTTTGCCGTTGGACGCCGAAGCCATCCTGTTGATGGAGACGGACGGTCATCCTGTCGTCGTCGAGGAAGAATCGACGCAGATGATCGAACTTGCGCGGGCCCACCGCGCCCGCGACGTGCGCATCGCGAAGGATGCCGCCGAAGCTGAAAAACTCACCTCGGCCCGTCGCGCCGCGTTCAGCGCGCTCGCGGGCGTGTCACCGACAACAATCCTGGAAGATGCCACCGTCCCGCGCAGTGAGTTGGCTACAATGATCGCATTCATCCAGCAGACCGCCGCGAAATATCAACTGCGCATTGGTATTTTCGGTCACTTCGGCGACGGCAATCTGCATCCCACATTTCTCTGCGACGAGCGCAACCCGGAAGAGATCAAGCGTGTCCACACCGCGTTTCGTGAGATTTTTGAAAAGACCGTCGCCCTTGGCGGCACCATCACCGGCGAACACGGCGTCGGCCTGGCGAAGAAGGAATTTCTGGAACAGTTCGCTGGTCAGGCCGGTATGAACGTGATGCGCGCGCTCAAGCACACGCTCGACCCCAACCATGTTCTCAACCCCGGCAAAATCTTTGACTAGGGCGGATTGGTTGCCAGGCACAATGAGAGTTATCTTGCCTGTGAAGCACCTATTTGCTCTACTCCGTCGGCTGGGTGAACCGCAGATGATCCGCGCCCTCTGCGCGTGAAGTGTCTGCAAAAATAACCAAGGTCTTTATGGAGGTCTTCAATGAAACACCCCAGAGTCATCTTCTCGTTTGCCTTCCTGTTCGGGCTGCTACTGGCGTTATCGGCACACGCCAAGAACGTGCACACGGGCTTCAAGTCGTTTGTTAAAGGTGGCGATGATAACGCGGCCAAGGGGCGGTATTCGACCGTCGTCAGTGGCTTCGGCAACGTCGCCAGCAATGATTTTTCCTCGGTATTATGTGGCACCAACAATGTCGCCGACGGTATTGCCGCGACCGTAGGTGGCGGTGGGAACAATACGGCCAGTGGCGACTTCGCGACCGTGGGCGGGGGTGAGCAGAACCAGGCCACCACCAATAGCACGACCGTCGGCGGCGGGCAGGGCAACGTCGCCAGTGGCTTCGGCGCGGCGGTCGGCGGTGGCGCAAACAACACGGCCAGTGGCGACCTCGGGACAGCAGCCGGAGGCGCAGGCAACATCGCCAGCAACCAATACGCGATGGTGGGCGGCGGACAGGACAATGTCGCTGGCGACGTAGCCGCAACGGTGAGTGGCGGCGCAAACAACATCGCCAGCGGTTTTGTTGCGACGATTGGGGGAGGCGCAAACAACGGTGCCAGCGGCTCCTTTGCAAGCATTGGCGGGGGCCAGCAGAACCAAGCCACGACCAACAGCGCGACGGTGGGTGGCGGCTTTACTAATACAGCCGGCGGCGACCACGCGACCGTGGGCGGCGGAAAGATCAATCTCGCCAGTGGCACCGGCGCGATAGTCGGTGGTGGTGAGAACAACATCGCCAGCAGTACCGGCGCGACGGTGGGCGGCGGCCAGGCTAACACAGCCAGCGACGGGCATACGACCGTGGGCGGCGGTCTGGCCAACACGGCCACCAACGACGCCTCGACTGTGAGCGGGGGCGATTTCAACATAGCGAGCGGCGTCACCGCAACGGTGGGCGGGGGCAACAACAACACGGCCAGCGGGGCGCTGGCGACGGTGGGTGGCGGCGAAGGCAACAGCGCTGGCGGTGATTTCGCGACCGTGAGTGGAGGCGGCTTCAACAATGCCAGCGGGGATCACGCGATAGCGCCGGGCGGCGCGAATTGTCAGGCCACAGGCACCGCTAGTTTTGCCGCAGGTCGTCGCGCGCAGGCCGTCAACGAAGGCGCGTTCGTTTGGGCGGACAACAATAATTTCGCGATCTCCTCAACCACATCCAACGAGTTCACCGCGCGGGCCACGGGCGGCGTGCGGTTTGTCTCCGCGATCAACAATACCGGCACACCAACGGCAGGCGTCACGCTGGCCGCGGGCGGCGGCGCGTGGGCGTCGCTCAGCGACGTGAATGCCAAGGCCAACTTCGCCGACGTGGATGCGCGGGCGTTGCTGATGAAGCTGGCTAACATCCCGGTGAAAACCTGGAACTACAAATCGCAAGCCGAATCCATCCGTCACATCGGGCCGACCGCACAGGATTTCAAGGCGGCGTTTGGCGTGGGCGAAGACGAAACCCGCATCACGACGGTGGACGCCGATGGCGTGGCGCTGGCCGCCATCCAGGGCCTTTATCAAATGTTGCAGGAGAGGGACACCTCCATCATCGAATTACGCCAACAAATCCGTACGCTGCAGGAACAGATGCAGAAACTGCAACTGTCATCACACTAGCGCGACGCCACTGAATGCACTCGCAGAACCTTCTTCAGCAGCTGGACTACTCCGTCCTGCAGCAATGCATTCATTGCGGGATGTGCTTGCCGACGTGTCCCACGTACGAAGCAACGAAGCATGAGACCAGCAGCCCGCGCGGGCGCATTGCGCTGATGCGGGCGGTGGCGGACGGGCGGCTCGCGCCGAATTCCCCGCAGTTCGCCGACGAAATGTATTTCTGTCTCGGCTGCCTGGCCTGCGAGACTGTTTGTCCCGCGGGCGTGAACTACGCGGAGATGATTGAGTACGCCCGCGCGGAAGTGGAATCCAGCGGAGCGAAAGCCGGCGCGCAACGAAACCTCATTCGCGCGTTCGCGCTGCGGTGGTTGTTCGCCAGGCCCCACCGGCTGCGGTTCATCGCGAAGCTTCTCCGTTTCGATGAAGCCGTTGGTTTTTCCCGGGCCCTCGCATTGCTTCTGCCGCGCCGCCTGCGGGAACTGCGCGCGCAGCAGCCGAAGATTTGCGACAAGTTCTCCTTCGATTTGATACGGGAAACCGAATCACCCACGACTCCTCATCGCTATCGCGTCGGTTTGCTGGTGGGCTGCGTGCAGGATGTCGCGTACTCGGATGTGAACCGCGATACCGTGGACGTATTGCTGGCGAACGGTTGCGAAGTCTTCACGCCGCGAAAGCAGTCTTGCTGTGGTTCTTTGATGGGACACAACGGCGAACTCGATTTGGGGAGAAAGCTGGCGCGCCAAAACCTCGATGCCTTTCCGTTTAAAGAGCTCGATGCAATCATCGTCAACAGCGCCGGTTGCGGTTCTTTCATGAAACGTTACGGGCATTTGCTACCGGACGATCCGCGCGCCAGGCTCTGGGATGAGAAGGTCTATGACATCCATGAGTGGCTGGTGAAGATTGGCATCCAAACGCCGCGTGAGGGCACGCGGTCTACAACGGTGCGCGTCACGTACCACGAGGCGTGTCATCTCGTGCACGGCCAGAAGATCTCGCAACAACCACGCGAACTGCTGCGCGCGATTCCCGGTGTGGAACTGGTTGAGTTACCCGAGGCTACATGGTGCTGCGGGTCGGCGGGCATTTATAATATCACCCAGCCGGAGATGAGCCGGGCGCTGTTGGAACGCAAAGTGAAACACATTGCCGCAACCGGCGCGCCGATCGTCGCGACCGGCAACCCCGGATGCATCGGGCAGATCCGGTACGGGGTGCGGGAGTCCGGATTGGATATCAAGGTCGTGCACCCCGTCACACTTCTGGCACGAGCCTATCGCGGTGAGATGTAATCGGGGAAATGGCGGAGGGGGTGGGATTCGAACCCACGAATGCCTTACGGCATTACTGGTTTTCGAGACCAGCCCGTTCAACCACTCTGGCACCCCTCCGAAACCGGGCCCAGAGTAGCGCAGTGCTGACGATGGCGCAAGCCATCAGGGCAGGAAGGTCGTGTACTGGGTCACGCCGTCGACGAACACGGGTTGGTAGTAAATCCCGTTGAATTGATACGCGATGCCGCCGTTGACAACCACCTGTATGGCCCCGGGCGGCAGTTCTGGGACTGTAACCCCGATTGGTGTAGGCGCGATGACATAGCCATCGCCCTGCTGCACATAAAACGCGCCGCCGGCATAATAATATGTCTGGCCTCCGGCATCGATGGCGACCGCGCCATCGGGCAATTCCGGCACGTCCGCTCCGACCGGCGGATAAACTTCCTGGTAGCCCCCATCCGCTGGTTGGTAGTAGAGGCCATCGTCGTAGTAATAGGGGGACCCACCCACCACGACCGATACGCATCCCACCGGCAGGATGGCAAACCGCGCACCAAACCTAAAGTTGTTCCAATGCCGCCGGTGATGGAAGTCCACATCAACGTCGTGATGCACGTAGACGTCGTGATGCATGTTGAAATTATGGGGCCCGTCGAACGGTCGCTGGACCGGTCGGGGAGCGGGATGTTCGTCCACATGCCGGACGCTTCCATGGTTGGAACGGTTGACGAACGCAGGTTGACTGTGTTGTACGGGTGCACGCGCGGGTTCGCTGCGCTGTGCGGGCTCAGGACGACCGCCTGGTAGCTGGCGCTGTGCGTAAAGGAGCGGCCATGCGACCAAAAGCGCAGTCAGGCTGACCCAGATTTTTCGGCGCAAAATGGAATTGGCAAATCTCATGGTTATTTGCCCTCTTGTTGATGCGTTTGATTTCTGGCTTTGATCTCTTCCACATCGATCTTCGAGGCTCCCGACGGCGGCTCGAAAACGAACAGGAAGTCGGGCGGTTTGGTTTGAAAATCCCAGTTGGAGAAAATCGCCGTGTATTCCGGGGTGCCTTCCTCATCCTTATAGGTAATGACGATTTTGCGGGGTACCGGCTTCATACCATCCTCGATCCAGATCTGCCAATCAACTCTGCCCAACGAGAACGCGAGGTGTTCACAGGGCGTGCCGAGAACTGTTACCGGGCCGATGTCCCGCCCCGAAACGATCTTCCGCACGGCGCTTTCGTAAGGATCGCTGACGATGAGGTCTTCCAGCGGCATCTCGATTCCGAAGCGATCGCTGGCGGCGTCCAGCGCCTGGTCAAGCGAAGCCGGGGCGGGAACGCTCCCGTAGAAATTCTGCACGCGATCGAGAAGGGTTAACGACTTGCCATCATAAAACAACTCGCGATTGCGACGTGTGGAATGCACCTCCGCGTGGAAACGGTCAGGACGGCGCACTTGAAGTCCAACGGTTCGACCGGCCTGGACTTGCTGTCCCGAGCCCAATTGCACGTCCTGCCATATCTCCGCGTTCACGGAGAAAAAGGGAGCTTGCGCCAGGTAATCACCCATACGCTTTAACAGTTTGTCCGCTGAGGGATCGACGACCGGCTTTGCATCCGTCGGCTTCACATCCGCCCCGAAGATGGATACGGTCCAAAGACCTGCCAGCGCGAAAACAGCGAGAATCGAATGCAACCTGTGGGTGTTGGGATGGATCGTTCGGCCCGGTTCTTTCATAGGTTCCTCCGTCGACTGATCAGCGTAACGCCGTAATTCACTATAATTCAGCACTTGGGTTTTACAACCGGATTGGACAATCGGACCCATAAGGCCGTTCACCGCCAGCGTTGGCGCAAGCCGTCACTGATGAGGTTGAAGGACAACACGGTCCAGGTGATGGCCAGGCCGGGCGCGACGCAGAGCCAGGGTGCGATGCGGAACGTGCTGCGTTCTTCGCGCAACATCATGCCCCATTCCGGCACGTCAGGCTGGCCCGTCAACCCGAGAAACGCCAACCCGGCGGCTTCGAGCACGGCGCTGCCGAGCGTGAGGGTTGTCAGCACGAGGATCAGTCCCGCGCAGTTCGGCAGAATTTCCAAGGCGGCGATGCGCCACTGACCCGCGCCAGTGGCCCGCGCCGCAAGCACGTATTCCTTCGCACCTTCCGACACGAAGGCCGCACGTACCTGTCGCACGACGGTTGGCAAGCTCGCAATGCCAACCGCGATGGCAACGCTCGTGGGCGATGGGGAGAGGATTGTCAACGCGACGAGCACAAGCAGGATCGAGGGGAATGCCAACAGGAAATCTGTTGCGTGGCTGATGGCCGCATCGAACCATCCTTTCAGAATACCCGCAGCCGCTCCGAGGACGGTTCCCAGCAAGATTGCAATCGCGGTGGCTCCAAGAGCAATGCCCAGTGTCGCCCGCGCGCCGTACAGCAGTCGCGTTAGTACGTCGCGGCCCACTCCGTCCACTCCGACCCAGTGCGACCACGACGGCGCGGCGAGAGCGAGGTCGCGATAGACTTGCTCTGTTGGCCCATGCGCGGAGATCGCGCCCGCCAGTGCTGCCGCGAGAATCACCACGGTTAGCATCGTGGAACCGACCCAGAGAAGTGAATTCCTGCGCTTCATCGCCGTAGTTTCGGATCGAGTGCGTGATGCGCGATGTCCACCGCGAAATTCGCGATCATCACCATGGCCACGAGCGCAAGCAGCGCACCTTGAATCGCGGGGTAATCCCGAGCCAGCACGGCAGTGGCGATGTAACGCCCGATTCCCGGCCAGGCGAACACTGTTTCTGTCAATACCGCGCCACCCAGCAGATATGCGAACTCGACCCCGATCATCGTCACGATCGGAACCAACGCCGCGCGCAGCGCGTGGCGATAAAGAACGGTGTGTTCGCTCACGCCCTTGGCCCGGGCTGTTCGGATAAAATCCTGACCCAGCGTTTCCAGCACGGCGGTCCGCGCCACCCGCGCGACGAACGCGGCCGGGATCGTCGCCAGCACGAGCGCCGGCAAAATGAGATGATCGAGGCCGCCGCGTTCACCCGCCGGCAGCCAGCCGAGTTGCAGCGAAAACAGCAACATCGCGAGCAATCCCAGCCAGAAGACCGGCACGCTGAGACCGACGAGACTCACTGTCGTCCCAAGCGCGTCTTTCCACGTGCCCGCATGGCGCGCGCAAAAGATCCCAAGCCACACACCGGCGGCGGTGGCGATCAAGAGGGCCACAATAGAAAGTTCAATCGTTGCGGGCCACGTCCGCGCCAAGTCTTCCTTCACATCGCGGCCCGTGACAATGGACTCACCAAAACTCCCGCGCCCGATCGCATTCTTGAACCAAATCCAGTATTGCACGGCAAGCGGACGGTCAAGGGAAAGTCGTTGCCGAATCGCCGCGATCCGTTCCGGTGTCGGATTTTTCAGGAGCAACCGCGCTGGGTCCCCAGGTACCGCGCGCACGAGCAGGAAGACCGCGATGCTGGCGACGAACAGCGCCACCACCAGCGACCCCACCCGCCGCAGCAGGAACACGTGCATGGCGGAGTAGTGTAATGATGAGCCGCTGTTGCTGCGAAACATTTTCGTGGGATGTTTGGGTATTTGACGAAGAACGTCCCAATATTATACGTTGAGGCCATGTTGATTGTTCACGTTCACGTCCATGTGAAACCGGAAAACGTCGAGGCCTTCAAACAAGCCTGCGTCGAAAACGCGCGGGAGAGCGTGAAGGAGCCCGGCATCGCCCGCTTCGACGTGGTGCAGCAAGCCGACGATCCCACACGCTTTGTGTTGGTGGAGGTTTATCGCACGGCCGACGCGCCCGCAAAACACAAGGAGACCGCGCACTACGCCAAGTGGCGCGACACTGTCGCCCCGATGATGGCCGAGCCGCGGACGAGCGCGAAGTTTGGCGAGGTTTTTTGGACGGAGTAACGCCGATCTCAGGGAGCAGTTTTCGACGCCTTCACGGAATTGACCTGTTCGCCCTGGTAATTGTCGTAGGTGTTGAATTCGTCGGTGGTTGGCGGCTCGAAGGAAGTCCACCATGAATCAAGTTGTTGCTTCGTGACGACGAATGAGCCCTCTAGTCGGTCGGCATTCCTTTTGTTCAATCGATTCCACAATTCATCCTTGGGGACGTCGAGAAAGTGGAGTTCGACACTTGCACCCAGCGCGCGGGCTTTGGATTGAAATATCGTTCTCTCTTGTCTGGCCCAAAAGCCATTTTCCAAGATAACGCTTAGCCCGAGATTGAGGGCTTTCTGCGCCACGTCCCATTGCAATGATTCCACCGGGTCGCGCAGTCGATCCAATTCGACTGTATCCGAGGGATCTTTCATGATCCTCGCGATCCATTCATCAGGCGAAAATCGCAGCACGGAGCGCGACACTTCCAGTCGTTTGGCAAGGGTGGTTTTTCCCGCGCCAGGTAGTCCGCAAATTAGGAAAAGAGTCGCCATGTGATTCTGTGCTCAGGCTACGCCCGTCGGGTCCAGACCTTCAACGGTTGTAACATTTCGAAACCGATTTCCTGAGCGAGGGCGAGTTGTGGGCCGCGCTCATAACCAACCATCGGCAAATCTGGAAAGCGTTCTTGAGTCATGGTGATGCAGCCGGTCCAGAATGTCTGCGCGTTATCCGGTGTGGAAAATACATTCGACAGGCCGACTACATCGTCGGTGTGGTTTGCGATAGCGCCGGCCACGAGTGACTCGTCGTAGTAGGCGGCAATGAAGACGATTCCCGGATTGGCGAGCAGGGATGGTGGAAAGAGCCGCGGTTTGGAGGTGGATGAATTGTTTGCGAGATCGCCGTTCCAGGCGGCTTCCCATTTTGCCAGTTCAGGCTCGCTCTGGATATAGATCCAGCGGAGACCGGGAGCCGTGTGCTTGGGGAGAGGTTGCGATCGCGAGCGCCACAGCCATGTGGCTTCAAATGCCAGTTGGAAACCTAGCGCCGTTAAATCCAATGTGTTGAAACTGTCTTTGACGCCCCAATTGCCGGGCAGGCCTGTGGCTACCAAGGCTTGAATGGTTTCCAGTTGGGCTGTCATGCCGCCTTGAGTAAGGGTCACCACGTTGGGATAGAAGCGCGGGACCGTGTGGTGGTTGAGCCAGAGAGTGTCATGAAACTCACCAGATGTGCCGTGCGCGCGACAGACGTCGTCGCACCACTTCGCATTATTACGCGCGGCTTTCTCTACTCGCGGGTCCATCATTTTTAATCACGCGGCTACGTCTTGAGGAACGCGAGCAGGTCTGAGTGTCAGCACGTCGAACATTTATCGTTTCGACACCGGCTGTGCTGACTTCTTACCACTCTCGACTTTTCCCAACGGACTTTGACGGGCCGTTTCGGTTGGCTTTCCCAGAAAAGCCAACAGCTCGCGGTTCACGATTTCCGGGTGCGTCCAGGTGATACAGTGCGGCCCACCTTCTACTACTACCAGAAGGGCTCCCTTGATAAGTTTGGCGGTGCGCGGTCCCGCAGCGGTGATGGGAAGAATCCGATCGGCATCGCCGTGCATGACCAGTGTGGGCACGTCGATGCGTGCCACATCTTTACGGAAGTCACTGTACCACGTGCTCACGCACTCGAACGTGGCCGTAGCCGAGGAGGTGGCTGCGACATTCCAACTGGCCTGCACCGTTTGCTCGCTGACGCGCTTTCCCATCAACACATCGGTGTTGTAGAAATTCTTGAAGAATTCGGTGAAAAACGCGTAACGATCGGCCTTGATGGCGGTCTCGATCCCCGTGAAGACTTTTTTGTCCACGCCTTCTGGATTGTCCGGCGTCTTGAGAAGGTACGGAGGCACTCCGGAAAGGATCACCGCCTTGCTCACGTCCTTCGATCCGTATTTTCCGAGGTAGCGCGCCACTTCGCCGCCACCCATCGAGAAACCAACCAACACGAAATCACGCAATTTGAGATGTGTTATCAGTTTGCGCAAATCCTCGGCGAAGGTGTCGTAGTGGTAGCCCGTTGTTGGCTGGCTGGACTTGCCGAACCCTCGGCGATCATAGGTGATGACACGGTGTCCCGCGCTCAACAGAGCCGGCACCTGCTTCTCCCATGAGGCACCGTTCAGTGGATATCCGTGGATCAAGACAACCGGCTGACCAGAACCGTGGTCCTCGTAGTAGAGATCGATGTTCCCCGAGTTTTCCTTGCCGACAGTAATGTAGGGCATTGTACTTCTCCTTTCTTGTTCGTTAGCTCTCGTCGAAATAGATTTTTCGCCACGATCAACGCCTTGTTCTGCACAGTTCCTCAAGTTTTCGAAGGTTGCAAATTTATTTTTGAGGGACCGTCCTAGGGTTTGTTCGACAGGAAACGGCGGACGAGATTGGCGATTTCATCGGCGGCGGTATCGAGGGCAAAGTGCCCGCCATCGACGACGTGCACTTCCGCCTTCGGCACGTCGCGGCGATAGGCTTCCGGCTCCGAGGGGTCGAACGAGAGTTCGTATTTCCCCCAGATCACCAGCAGGCGCGGCTGGGTCTTTTGCATCCAGGCCTGCCACTTGGGGTAGGAGTCCACGTTGGTGCGGTAGTCGTAGAATAGATCGGTCTGGATGTCGGCTTCGCCGGGCTTGTTCAGGAACGCGTATTCGTCGGTCCAAAGATCGGGATCGTACCTCTCGAGGTGTGGGTCATTGCCCACATGCCGCGTCCGTGTGGTCTCGAGGGAGAGCAGGTTCTTACGTAATGCGGCTTCGTTTGAGGCGCGGTCCGCCCAGAACGCGCGCCTGGTCTTCCAGTTCGCGCCGAGGCCTTCGTTGTGGGCAACAGCATCCTGGACGATCAGGGCTTCGACGCGATCCGGGTGGGCGAGCGCCATCCGAAAACCGACGGGGCCACCGTAGTCCTGCATGTAGAGGGTGTACTTCGTCAGGTTCAAGGCCTCGGTGAAGTGGTTCATCACGTTGGCGATGTTGTCGAAGGTGTAGGAAAATTCTTTCGGCGTCGGCGCGTCGCTGTGTCCGAAGCCCGGATAGTCGGGAGCGACCAGGTGATAGCGATCGGAGAGCCGGGCGAAGAGCGGTTCGAACATGCGGGATGACGACGGGAGTCCATGAAGCAGCAGAAGGGTTGGGGCGTCTTTCGGTCCGGCCTCGCGGTAGAAGATGGAGAGTCCGTCGATTTTTACGGTACGGTACGAGGTGGGTTGGGTCATGGCAGACTCCTTTGACTGAGCGAGCACATTGCCACATAGAATGAGCATGGCGACCAGACCAAGTTGAAGCGATTGCTTTCTCATCATCGCTTTTCTCTTGGAATAAACCCGGGAACGCCGGTTTCCACGACGGAATTAAGCCGGACCCGAGTCTTGATTCCTTCAGTGATCTCCCTCATGGCGTCTTCAGGAATGGCTGAGACGTCGAAGTTCTCCTTGATGCGGGCGGAAGTCTTCGAGGTGGTCAGGAGAGCCGTCCCGCGCTGGATAGCCCAAGCGAGCAAAACCTGCGCCGGGGTCTTGTTGACTCGCCTGGCGATGGCGGTGATGACAGGATCTTCCAGCAACCGGGGCTCCATGCCATGCCCCAGCGCGGCGAATGCTTGCAG
Source organism: Verrucomicrobiia bacterium (assembly GCA_035577545.1). Taxonomy (NCBI): domain Bacteria; kingdom Pseudomonadati; phylum Verrucomicrobiota; class Verrucomicrobiia; species Verrucomicrobiia bacterium. The sequence continues at coordinate 84,336 of DATLVI010000022.1, read as the reverse complement.
CACGATGCCATTCTTTTTGCAATAGTTCAAAAGATCCCATTCCGGAAGGTACGGATGGGATTCGACGTGAACTACCGCGGGCTTGATCCTCGCGGCATCAAAGATTCCTTTCGCCTGTTCCAGACTGACATCGGATAATCCGATAGCCTTGCACCTGCCTTCGTCCACCAGTGTCTCCAGCGCCCTCCAGGTATCGAGCAACGTCACCCCTTTGTCATAGATCACCGCGCCGTTTGCATCCCTTGGGTCTTGCTCGTCTCCAGGTTGGAAGGCAAAAGGGGTGTGGATGAGATAGAGATCGACGAACTCGAGTTGGAGTTTCTGGAGACTTGCCTCGAAAGCGGGTTTGACGCGTTCCGGACGATGATTAGTATTCCAGAGCTTCGTGACGACAACCACGTCCTCCCGCTTGACCCTCCCTTCCTTGAACACTTCCTGCATCGCTTCCCCGACCTCTTTTTCGGTTCGGTAACGTTCCGCAGTGTCGAGCAGGCGAAATCCTGCTTCCAGCGCCGCCCTGGTCGCGACCCTGGTTGCGACGGAGTCGGGAATGAGTGTGCCAAAGCCGAGTGCGGGGACGGCACCGGAGCCGTTGTTGAGAGGTATCTTCGTATAGCGAAGGTCGTCAGTGGCCAGCATTATTGTCTCCTTGGGCCCTAGTGAAAAAGATTCCCCAATTTTTTGGACGATGCAAACAAATCTTAAGAAAACTTCCTGTTAGAGTTGGACGCCTGAAGCACTCCTAATAAAGCGTCACAGGCAAGCTGCACGCCGTCTTCCTGGCTTACCTGCTTGCCGATCTCCGATGCGCGCCGTGCGTAGGACGGATCGTCGAGCAGGTGTCGTAGCTCGGCCGCAACGCGGGCGGCGGTGTAGCGGTGGCGGGGAATAATGCGGGCGATGCCCAGCCGGGCGGCGCGCTCGGCATTGTCCGGCTGGTCCCACGCGCAGGGCATCACCAGCATGGGACGCCCGGACCGCATCGCCAGCCCCGTCGTGCCGATCCCGCCGTGGTGGACGATGACACCTGCGCGCAGAAACAGTTCAGAGAACCGGGCGTAGTCGAAGGCCGCGACACCCTCTGACAATGTCGCGGGTCGGTTATGAGGGTCTTTGAGGATGAGGACCGCTCGGCGGCCCAACAACTTCGCGGCGGCGGCGCTGTGTTCGAAGAATTCCCGCGCGCTGTGGTCTTCCGCCACGGCCGTACCGAGTGTGAATACGATGGGCGGCGGACCCTCGTCCAGAAATCGGTTGAGAGCGGGCGGCAAGCCAGCTTCGCCATCCCCGTCATACCACGGGAATCCGGTGACGACGGTTTGCGGTGGCCAGTCGGGTTGCTTGTCGGCGAGCCGTTTGGAGAACAAAGCCAAGTGGAGCAACGGAGCATGGCCATCGGTCAGCGGGCTTACGGTCGTGTCGGGCGGCAGGCCGATTTCATCGCGTAAACGGTACAACGGCCTGGCCCAGCCCCGCGCCGCCCGCTTGAGAAAACTTCGCAACGGCTTCCAGAAGGTCGGGCCGAGCCGGCGGAATTGCTTCGACAGACCCTCAAAGCCGGGCAGCAGCGAAGGGTCGTAGGCCGAAGAGAAGCCGAGTGGAATGTGCATTGCTGAGGCCCAGGGAATACCTTTCTTCTCGGCAACAAGCGAACCGGCATAGTTGGCTTGCATCGCAAGCAGAAAGTCCGCTCCTTCCGCTGCCTTCAATGTATCTCCGTAAGTCTCTCGCAACGCCGGCAGCCAGATTTCTCGAATGACTCGGACCAGACCCCAGCGGGGGTGCATCATTCGCCGCATCACCTCGGGGTCGGTCACCCAGTCACTGTCCGGTCGCACTGGCCGGAAGCCGATTCCCAGCGCCTCGATTTTCTTTCGGTAGCATTCGCCGGTTGCGACGATTGCCTCATGTCCGCGTGCCTTGAGGCCGAGGGCAATGGCGATGTACGGGTACAGGTCGCCCAACGAGCCGTACGTGGCGACGACGATCCGCGCACCGCGGCGATTTGTTGCGCGCTCGGCTGTGGGAGAGGCTAATTCCACAAAATCTAATCGATAGTACACCGAGCCCAGGGATGAACAAAGATCATTGGATCACAGCTTCACCTCAAAAATAACTTCCAACTCGACCGGGGTGCCGAGTGGAAGACTGGCGACGCCAACCACCAGGCGGCAAGGATTCTTGTCTTTTCCGAAAACGTCTTGCAGCAAGTCCGAAGCGCCATCGGCGACTTTTGGTTGATCGCGGACGTCACCCGAAGTCGCGACCGACACACCAAGCCGGACGATCCGCGTCACTTTATCGAGCGAACCCAAATGCTGTCGCGCAACCGCGAGGGCGTTGAGCGCCGCGAGGTGAGCCGCCTTGCGCCCGGCTTCCACATCTAGCTCCGCACCGACGCGCCCGATGAATTTCGGCGCGCGGCCTTCCGTAGGAAGCATCCCAGTCAGAAAGAGCAGGTTGCCTGTCTGCACCGCTTCCGCATAGGTGCCAAACGGTTCCGGCGGCGTGGGGAGCTTGATGCCGAGTTCGGCGAGACGGCCCTCGGCGGTGGTTGTGCTTGTGGTCATGACGATAGCTCCTTTTATTAAGTTGTCGCGGATATGGGAGTGCTCGCGAACAGGCTTCCCAATCCCTCAGCAGCGGTCGGATGGGTGAAGATCGCGTCCCGGAGGGCGGCGTAGGGCATGCCACCGATGATCGCGGTCTGGACAACCGCCATCATTTCGCTCGCCTCGGCACCGAAGGCGGTGAAACCCAGAATACGATCATCGGTCCCGATCAACGCTTTGCAGAAACCTCGCGTCTGTGAAAGTGTGCGCATTCGCAACACGTGTGACATTGGAAGTGAGACCAGGCGATAAGTAACGTGCCTGGCCTTCGCCTCGGATTCATTCATGCCGACATGGGCCAGTTCCGGGTCGGTGAACAGACAATAAGGAATGAGCCGATCGCGCGTCGTGCGATTGCCGCCGGCGAGGTTATCCAGGACAACACGGCAGTCGTCGGCGCCGACGTGCGTAAATTTCGGGCTGCCGGCGCATTCCCCCATCGCCCACACGTCCGCGACGCTCGTCTGGAGCCTTTCGTTGACCTGAATATAGCCATGTGAATCCAGGCGAATGTTTCCCCTGGCCGTGTCAAGCCGATCCGTGTTGGGTGTTCGGCCTGCTGCTACCAGAATGTCGGAGGCATTGAGAGCTTTGTCTGATCCTCCAACGCGTAGTTGAAATTGGACACTGGCACCGGATCGGCCCGTGACACGCAGAACTTCAGCTTCCAGCAGTACCTCGATGCCTTCGTCTTTCATCAATTCCAAGAGCGCCTCTGCCACGTCCGGATCCTCTCGTTCGAGCAGTTGTTTCCCGTGCTGAACGATCGTGACGCGGCTGCCGAAGCGCTGCATCGCCTGAGCAAACTCCAGACCGACATAGCCCCCGCCAATAATGACGAGATGTTCGGGCAACCGTTCGAGATTGAGCGCTTCGACATGCGTCATCGGCATGGCGGCGTCAAGTCCGGGCACCTGCGGTATGGTGGCGCGCGTGCCAACATCAAGGAAGACACGCTCACCGCGCAGGCGGCGTGTCCCGCCGGCGTTCAGGGTCACATCCACGGTCTTCGGCTCGGTGAAGCGGGCTTCGCCCATGACCAGCTCCGCACCGCTGGCTTTGAACTCGTCGAGGTGGAGCTTGATCAGATCCTCGACCATCTTACGTTTGCGGCGAGCGACGCCGGCCATATCGACACGGGTCTGACCGGTCACCACTCCCAGTCCGGTCTTTGGATCCACGAGGGAAACGGTCTTGGCGCTATAAACGACATTCTTGCTCGGCAGACAAGCCACATTCGGACAAGACCCCCCGATCATCGAGCGTTCGACCACGACCGTTTTCTGTCCCATCTTCGCTAGATTCCAAGAGAGGAGCTTTCCCGCCACACCGCTTCCGATCACGAGATTGTGACACTGCTCCAATGCCATTATGAATCTCCTTTCAATTACCAACGGCCGATGTGAGCGCCGCTATCGACGTTCAGAATTTCTCCCGTAACCGTGCGCGCTTCCGTCAAATACATGACGGCGTCGACAACGTCTTTAACACTGGAAAGAACACCCATCGGGCTTAGTGATTGAAGAGCCTCCTTCGGGTCGTTTTTGTGAAGCGGAGTATCGACGACGCCCGGAGCGACGGCATTGAAGCGAATCCCGTCCTTCGCATACTCGATTGCCAGGTGTTTCGTAATCGTATCGAGGCCACCCTTGGTGATCATGGGCACGGAGGCCTTCACGCCAGCGATCGGATTTGCGGCCAGCGCAGCGGTTATGGTCACAACGCTCCCGCCGGTTTTCTGCGCCAACATTTGTTTGACCGCGAGTTGGGTGACGTACAGGAAGCCCTCGAGGTTCGTCGAAACGAGCGAGTTGAAGTCATCGGCCGTGAAGTCGGTGAACGGCTTCGTGAAGAAGATGCCGGCGTTATTGACCAGTGCGTCGATCGACTTAAAGCGAGACAGGGCTGTCTCGACGATCCGGGCGGCAGTGGCCGGATCGCCGATGTGGCCGTCCACCAACGCGACGTGGTCGGAAGCCACGACCTCGGCGGATTGAGTCATCTTCCGGGAATTGGCGACGACGTTGAACCCCCGTTCGACAAACGCTTTCACGATTCCTGCGCCGATCCCCTGCGAAGCTCCGGTCACGATGGCTGTTTTTCGTGGGCCGCTCATGGCTGTGGTCAGACGGATTGGAAATCCGCGTCCAGAACAATCCGGTAACGGGCCTTGCCTGATTCCAGTCGGGCGAAGGCCTCGTTGAGTTTGCTCATCGGGAAGTGTTCGGTCTGCGGCGCGACATTGTGCCGTGAAGCAAAGTCGAGCATTGTTGTGATCGCCACCGGCGATCCCGCCGGGGAACCGGAGATACTACGCTGCTGCAGGATAAGCGAGAAGGCTGCGACCGGGATCGGTTCAAGGACAGCACCGACGACGTGCAAGCGACCGTTTGGCGCGAGCGCGCCGATCATCGCATCCCAATCGAGCTTCACGTTGACGGTGCTGATCAGGAGGTCGAAGCTACCGGCGAGTTTCTTGATCGCCGCCGAGTCCCTGCTCGAAACGACGTGGTTTGCCCCGAAACCCTTCGCTTCCTCGAACTTACTCTCGTTTGATGTGAACGCGGTCACGTCGCAGCCGTACGCGGCGGCGAACTTCACGGCCATGTGTCCCAGCCCGCCGATGCCGATGATTCCCACCCGGTCGGTCGGCTTCGCATGCATGCTCAGCGGCGAGAAGACGGTGATACCCCCGCACAGGAGCGGCCCAGCGTCGGCGAAGTTCAGCTTTTCCGGCAGCGGGATGGTCCAGGCCCAATGCGCGCGGATGTGGGTCGCGAACCCACCGCGATGACCGAAGATGGTTGGTTGCGCCTCCGGGCAAAGGTGTTGGCTCCCCGACAGGCACTGGTGACAGTGCATGCAGCTACCCGAGTTCCAGCCGACACCGACGCGCTGCCCGACTTTGAGTCCCTTGGCATTCGGACCCAGGGCCGCGACCCGACCGATGACCTCGTGGCCGAGAATCGCGGGGTACTGCGAGTTGCCCCAGTCATTATTCAAGGCGGAGAGATCGGAGTGACACAAACCGCAATGTTCGACAGCGACTTCAACGTCCTCGGCCCCGAGCGGTCCGAGGTCAACGGTTTCGAGCATCATTGGCTGTTTTGCTGCCTTCGCAATCCAGGCCTGATAAGTCTTCGCGCCTCCTGTTCCGAAACTTCGGACGGTAGTAGACGCCGACTGTTTCTGCTTCAATCCGCTCACCGGTTCGTTGCTGGTTCTGGTTGCCATGGCGATTCCTTTCGCTGAGAGATGGTTGGTTGTGTGTTAACGAGATGATTTGAACGCCCCACGGAGTTCCGGTTGTTTCCAGGCGTCGAAGTGACCTACGATGCCCTCCTTACGTTAAGATTTTTCCGCGACCAACGCCTGGCCACAAGCTTCCCCAACTCTTCGAAGGAAGCAAATTATGTTTTTTGACGGACCGTCCTAAGGTCCCAAGATTCAAAGAGCAGGGTCATGACCCTTTTTTACGCTGGCTCCGACACGGTCGCGTGCGAATCAATCGCCTGGCGGCGCTTGCGGCCGCTCAGCAGATAGGCGGCAGCACGCAACTCCAGCAGAGGGTCGTCAGAAGGCTCAATCCCCTCGACGCGCGGGATCGGGTCAAAGATGATTTTTCGGTGCGTTTCGTCATCAGGAGCCAGTTCCGTCAAAGCGACCGTGCCCAAGGGAATGACGGGCCGAGACGTCGGCCAGTGCACGGTGGAGTCATTGACCACATCGCCATCTTCAGCGATCTGGACCTGGATATCGAATCGGATGGGGCTCCGAGCGACGCGTTCCTTAATCTCGTCGAACAAGTAATTGGCTCCCTTGGACTTTGCCGTTTCGTCGTCCAGATGCTGGAGCCCTGCTCGGGGGACGATGCGATAGCGGCCATAACGCGCCATACCATCCCGGTTGGTGAATCGAAACGCGGTCACGCCGAAGAAGGCTTCCGTGGCGAAGCTAGCCGGGCTTGGCTTCGGGGCTTGCGCGAAGGCGAGGGCGGCCGGGTGGTCAGCTAAAAACGCCGGTGCCTTACCCGCCACCACCGCTCGCAAGAACTCCAGGAACTCCTGGCCATTTTTCGCGGGGAAACCGTCCGTGGAGTGACTGACGATGTCCGTGTGAACATGTTCGGCCAGATAAAAACGGATGGCGCAGCCCTTGGGGCTGGCGTTCGGATCATTGTCAGGGATCATGGGAAGTCCCGACCCATCCGAAAACCGGACAACGACCGGCGTGGAAGCCCGCTGGATATGTGGCGCGCGTGTGAGCGAGGCGGCCTCACGCGCAGGGGTGAAGGTGCCCTTTAGCAGAATTCCTTTGGCGTGCGCGGGCCGATATCCTGGGTGGCTTCCGGCAAGGACCTCAAAGACCTTAAGCAATTCATTGGCGAGCTGAACGATTCTTTCATCGGATGGCAGGGGCATGAGATCCTCCTTATTTCATAGGGTTGACGTCGATCATCGTTTAGACGAACACTTGCGTGGCTTCTTGAGGCAGATTGTGGCCGATGCCGCCGGTAATCAGGATTCGCTTGCCGGTGAATTCGTCCGCGTCGTGTGAAAGATTGGATGCGCTCATGTTCTGGAAATTTTTTTAATGGTTTCGATCACCTTGCTTTTGAATCAGCGTCGGCACATCGCTGTCCGCTTGAGCAAGCATCAAAAACCGTTCTTGAACCGGCGTTTCGCTCGCAGAGGTAAGAACCTTGCGTAACGGGCCAATTGCCTGCGCGACTTGCGCCCCGGCCAGATTTGCTTGAAAGGTGATGAGCGCTTCTTTCCGCCCGAAAGGCGCGGTTCGAGATTCCACCAACCAGAGCGTATATTTTTGTCCCGGTTTAAGGCCGGAGAACGCAGCCTGTAACAAGTCGAGTGAACCCAAATTATTGACAGACACCGTCGCGTGTGCCGAACTCCCTTTGCCTTCCGGTGCAATCAAGGCAAGGTGTGCCGCATTACCTGCATCGCCGAGCGGCATAAGATTAGCCGTGCCGTCGCCATCTGTAACAGCTTGCGGAACATAGACCAATGCTTGAGGCTGCTGACCGACGGGAATTGTGGCGAGAACTGTGTACTTGAGCGTATCTATGGCAATGACCGCATCTTGATTTTCCAATCCGACATACACCCGCGTTCCATCCCCCGATCCCCAGATGCCGTGCGGAAGATCGCCGGTGGGAATGGTGGCAACCAAGTTCGGGTTTTCGCCACGGCGAAAAACTTTCACGAGGTTTTCTCCGCCCACGGTCACATACGCGAATTTCCCGTTGGCATTGTCCACCAGAGCGACGTGGTTGCAGAGTGGGCCGCAATCAAGCGTAGCAAGAATGTCAAATGGCGGCTTCGCGCTCATCACCTGTGTTTTGCCGGAGTCTTTCAACGTGAACCAAACTTCTGTTCCGTCGCGACTCACGGCCAAGTTTGGTGAGAATGGACTGGCTTGCGGAACGCGGGCTACCACTTCATAACTTTGAGTGTCCACCACATCCAGTTCCGGCGTGAAGCTGGAGGGCACGAAGGCATAGCGTCCATCGGGGCGAAACAGGACCATGCCCGGCCCATTGGCAGTTTGCACACGGCGCACCTCCTTTATCTCCACGGGATCAATCACCGAGACATAATTTTCGCCGCGCACCGTTACCCAGAGTTCCTTCCCGTCAGGCGTGAAGAAAGCCTCGTGCGGTGAGCGTCCGATATAGATGACTCCGATGATTTTGTTGCTGGCCGTATCAATCAATGTGATTGAGTTAGAGCCGATGGACACTACCGCCAGCGTTCGGTGATTTGGTGAAAATCCCATGCCATGCACAAGCAACTGGCCTCGGTAAAGCGGGCTGAGCGCGCCCGGCACGGGGTCGCCAAGACGGATAACGCCCAACAGTTTGTCTGAAGCGGGGTCAATCACGGAAACAGTGCCCGAAGTCTGGTCGGCGGTGTAGACACGGTCATGACTGGAAATCGGAATTGAAGACATCGATTCTGGTTGCTGATTTCGCAGCACGTTCGTCGTATTCGATTGCATTGCGGCCAACCGCAGGCGCATCACTTCTATTTCCTGCCCTTGTGTGACAATGATTTCTTGCGCCAGCCGTTGCACGACGTCGTCTTTGCCGTGCAACAGGATTGCTTTCGCCATATCAATCGCGCCTTGATGGTGCGGAATCATCATGGCGCAAAAGTCGGGGTCGGGGTCGCCGGTCATCGGCGCGGCCATCATATCCTTGTCCATAACTTCCATGCTCTGCATCAGCTCTTGTGCGAACAGCGGATTCGCATTCGTTTGGTCAGTGTGCTCATGTGGCAGAGCTGTTAGCGGGCACGACAAAATCACAAGCACCAGTGCGCGCGGAATATAATGCTGCTTCAGCTTAGTGCTCGTGTTGCCAGATGGATTCATGGATTGCTCTTTTCGTTGAGAACGATTAGCGACTGATCTTCTTGGTTAGGCCATCGTTGCTCTCCTCAGAAACGGTCAACATCCACAACGGCTTTGGCAAACGCCTCGGGAGCTTCTTGTGGCAGATTGTGCCCGACTCCGCCGTTGATTATCCGGTGCGCATATTTGCCCGAGAATTTCCTGGCATAGGAACTGGCATCCCCATGTGGTGCACCATTGGCATCGCCTTCCAGGGTAATGGTGGGCACGGTGATGACCGGGCCCTCAGCAAGTCGCTTTTCCAGATCGTCATATTTCGGCTCGCCTTCAGCGAGACCGAGCCGCCAACGGTAATTATGGATCACGATGTTGACATGATCCGGGTTGTTGAAGGACGTTGCGCTGCGATCGAACGTGGCATCATCGAAGTTCCACTTCGGCGAGGCGAGCTGCCAAATGAGCTTCGAAAAATCGTGCCGGTATTTGTCGTACCCCGCCCGGCCGCGTTCCGTGGCAAAATAATATTGGTACCACCATGCGAGCTCAGCTTTTGGCGGCAACGGCATCTTGTTGGATTCAGGGCTGCCGATCAGATAACCGCTCACGGAGACCAGCGCCTTGCAGCATTCCGGCCAGAGCGCCGCCATGATGTCAGCCGTCCGCGCTCCCCAATCAAAACCGGCGAGGATCGCCTTCTTGATCTTGAGAGCATCCATCAGGGCGATGATATCGAGAGCCACGACTGATTGCTGGCCATTGCGGAGCGTTTCACTGGAAAGAAAGCGCGTCGTGCCATAGCCGCGCAAATGCGGGACGATCACCCGGTAGCCTGCCGACGCCAACAAAGGCGCGACATCGACGAAGCTATGAATATCGTAGGGCCAGCCGTGCAGAAGAATTACAGGGGGACCATCGGCAGGGCCGGCTTCTGCGTAGCCGACATTCAGGAGGCCGGCGTCGATCTGCTTGATCGGGCCAAGCGATGTGTTTGTGCCCGGCTTAATCGGGGGCACAGCTGCCGTGGTTGTCTTGCCGGATTGTGCGTTTGCAGACCCGATCATGCCGAACTCGGCGGCAGCAATGCTCATAGCCGCAAGGCCCAAAAAGCGGCGACGGCTGATTTCCTCGGACATTGTGTTTGTGTCCATGGGTAAATCTTTCTTGGCTTGACGGTTGGTTGTGTATCAGCGCAGTGATTTGAAGGCCGCGCGCATTTCGGTGACAAAAAGCTCCGGTTGTTCCCAGGCCGCGAAATGGCCGCCTTTATCGAGCCTGTTATAGTAGATGAGTTTGGGATACGCCTTCTCCGTCCAGCTCTTCGGCGCGGCATAGATCTCGTCGGGAAAAACGCTCACGGCGACAGGAAGCTTGACGCCTCTCGCGTCGAAGAAGCCGCCGGCCGGCAAATTATGCGCCGTGTCCCAGTAGAGTTGCGCCGAAGAGATTGCGGTCTCCGTCAACCAATAGAGCGTGATGTTATTGAGAACGTCATCGCGGCTGAGCCCTTCCCTCTTGCCGTCGAAAACGCGGGCGATCATCTGGTAGCTGCGGATGTCGTGATCCAGTATCCAACCCGCGAGACCGATCGGCGAATCGACGATTCCGTACAGCGTCTGCGGACGAAGCGCCATCTCGTTGGCGTACCCGAGCCCATTCTTATAGAAGTCAGCGAGCCCGTCCCACGCGAACTTTTCCTCCGGCGAAAGGCCGTCGGGCGGGGGGCCGCCCGCGGAAAGCGCCTTCGAAACATCGGGCGGAACCGTTGCCGCCATGTTGGAGTGAATGCCCAACAATCCCGGCGGTTGCTGTAACGCCATCACCTCCGAAATGGCGTTGCCCCAATCGCCACCCTGGGCCACGTATTTTGTATAACCGAGGCGTTGCATGAGCGTCGCCCACGCCTTCGCAATGCTAACAGGATTCCATCCCGGCTTCGTCGGCTTGCCGGAAAAACCGTAACCGGGAAGCGAAGGGATCACCACGTCAAAGGAGTCTTCCGCCTTCCCGCCGTAGGCGACAGGGTCGGTGAGCGGGCCGATAATTTTCATCTGCTCGATGATCGAGCCGGGCCAGCCGTGCGTGATGATGATAGGCAGCGCGTTTTTATTTTTCGAACGAACGTGGATGAAATGAATCTCCAAGCCATCGATCACGGTAGTGAATTGCGGCAGGGCGTCCAGTTTCTTCTCGCACTTGCGCCAATCGTAATCGTTGGCCCAATAGTCCGCGAGTTTTTGCATCGTCGCGAGCTGCACGCCCTGCGATGCGTCCGCGACCGTCTCCTTCTCGGGCCAGCGGGTCGCCTTGATGCGTCGGCGAAGATCGGCGAGGTCTTTATCCGAGGCATGAAAATGGAAGGGGCGGATGGCGTCGGCCGCTCCTGAGCTGTCAGCAGCCAGGGCCGGAGTGGTGGCGGTTCCGAAGGCGAGCACGGCACCGGCGGCTCGCGCGGTAAGACTTCGCAGGGGAGCAACTTTTGAAGCGGGCTTGGTTTGTTTTTTGGTCTTCATAGGTGCGTCTGATTTGGTGATGGGTGGTGGGTGATTTTGTTTTTACATAATTTGGGTTTCACGGCTTACTGCGAGACACGGTCCCTGGAGGAAATCACGTTCCGTCTTTGGTGAGAATCGTAGCCATAAGGTGCGCTCCTTACGTTAAGATTTTTCTGCGACCAACGCCTTAACCGTATGTTTCCCCAACTCTTTGGAGGATGCAAATTTATTTTTTGGGTGGGAGGACCCGGACAACAATGAAGCACGGCGGGGAGGTTGAGTGGGACAGTAGGCAACTCTACAACCCATCTCATAAACGGCGATTCGCTGTAGGCCGACTCTATGAGTCGGCGGAATTCTGCGGGAAACCACAGAACGCCACTTCGCAGAAGCGGCCTACAAGCATTTATGAGATGGCTTCTACTAGTAGGCGGATGTGCGAGTTATCCCCTCTCCCTTTACGACCAATGAGTGTATCGCCAGAGAGACGGTTCGACAAGCAAGGTGCTTGGGGAATTGGAGCACAACAAAAGCGTAGTTTTTCCCTAGACATCGGATTCCGATAATGGTATGATGCGGAGAGTGAATAAATGAACGCTCAACCCTACTTCGCGAAGGCTACGAAGGCCAAGCTTTCCAACGTTCAACGCGCAACTCTCAAGGGGGAAGGCATATGCGACGGCAGGCGGGGCGCCTACCCTACAGAATCAGTCCGGCAACGACAGAGACCGTTGCCGCAAACAACAGCAGCGTTTGCCACGGGAGTACGGCGAGTGGCGTGTCGTCAGACTCCGCTCCGTCGGACTCGGCTCGACAAGTCCCGCAATCCTACAGGATCCCGCCGCGTGGCGGGACTTAGGGTGACAGCGCTGGGAAGGTATCACGCGAAAGAAACATGCCATTCTACCAAACGAACCCACCGTTTTCGAAGAAGATTTCTTGTGTATCCATTTTGTTGTTAGAAACTTACGCTGTTTGCAGAGCATTTTTGCAGGTGGGTTCGTTTTGGAAAACGAACCCACCGGAGGGGTGTTTTTGATGCCTTATGATCGAAAACTCGGCGGTCCCTGCGGTCCGACTCAGGGCGGGCGCCGACCGCCGCTACAAAGGCCTGAAGGCGTCCTTCATTGCGCTCGACAACGGATGGAGGCGGCGATTCTATTGTGAGCGTGAACTTTGAATTTGCCACGGCGAACCGAATTGTATTCGGCGCGGGGAAATTGAAGGAGGTTGGCGATCTGGCGTCTTACCTGGGGAAGCGGGCCTTGGTAGTGATTGGGAAGTCGGCGGGGGCGGTGCAGCGGGTGGAGCCGATGCTGAGTGCGTTGACGGAAGCGGGGGTTGAATATGCGACGTTTTCGGTAGTGGGCGAGCCGACGCTCGACGTGGCGCGGGCGGGGACACAACGGGCGCGGGATGAGAAATGTGATTTGGTGATTGGGTTTGGTGGCGGCAGCATGATCGACACGGGCAAGGCTGTCGCGGCGTTGCTGACGAACGGCGGTGATCCGCTGGATTACGTGGAGGTGATCGGCAAAGGCCAGCCGCTGACGAAAGCGTCGGCGCCGTACATTGCGATTCCGACGACAGCAGGCACGGGCGCGGAAGTCACCCGCAACGCAGTGCTGGGTGCGCCCGAACAGCGCGTGAAGGTCAGCCTGCGAAGCGTGTTCATGCTGCCGCGCATGGCGCTGGTCGATCCGGAACTCACTTACGATTTGCCACCACAACTGACGGCGACTACCGGCATGGATGCATTGACGCAGTTGATTGAGGCGTTTGTTTCGGTGAAAGCGAATCCGATGACGGACGCGATCTGCCGGGAAGGCATGACGCGTGCGGCCCGGTCGTTGCGACGCGCTTATGAGCATGGTGAAGATGTGGCGGCGCGGCAGGACATGTGTGTCGCGAGTGTGTTCGGCGGGATGGCGCTGGCGAACGCAGGACTGGGTGCGGTCCACGGGCTGGCCGGGCCGTTGGGAGGAATGTTCAATGCCCCACACGGCGCGTTGTGCGCGGTGCTGCTGCCGCATGTGATGGAGGTCAATCGCGGGATGATTCGCGGGCCGGCCGGTCGCGGTGCGGTGTCCGCCCCGACGGAAATTGTCCGGCGTTTTGAGGAAGTGGCAAAGATTGTTGGCGATCCGGGCGAGCTGGTTCGGGTGTTGAAAATTCCGCCGTTGCGGCAGTATGGGGTGGCGTGCGACGATTTCGCGGCGATCATCGAGAAATCAAAATCATCGAGCAGCATGAAGGGCAATCCGCTGCCGTTGCGCGACGAGGAATTGCGGGAAATTCTTGAGCGCGCCCTCTAAGCTTGAGCAGAACAAGTGTGATACCGTCTAATCCAACGAATGCAATCCGCCCCTGAAAAACCACTGGTAGCCGGCAAAGGCGACGCGCCGTCCGTGTACTCGACGAGCATGGCCATGGTGCTGGCGGTCAGTGTGTTGATCGGGCTACTGTACCTGCCGTTGCTCTACTGGTTGGGGTCGACAACGATTCACACGCAGCAGCTTTTTAACGGGGCGTTGCTGGTGCTGATTGCGCTGGCGATTTGCGTGCGCGACGCGATGTATGACCTACAGCCTGCGCCGCAAATCAGCAACCAGGGGATTGGTTTGGTCGCGCTTGCGCTCGGATGCCTCTGGCTGGCGACGCACGTGCGAGGGGGATTATTGCCGCTGTTTGTCTTGTCGGCGTGCCTGGCGTTTGCGGGAGTGGTTTCGTTTCTCTTTGGCAAGAGCGGCGTCCGGCAATTTCTGCCGGCGTTGGGCGCGTTCTTTGTATTTGGGATCCTGGCCGGGCTGGTGCCGACGCTAGACTGGCCATTGCGGGCAATGGCGGGGCGATATGCGGGATCGTTGCTGGAAGCGATGGGATCGACGGTGAGACTGGCGCTGGAGCAGGGGCAGCCGCCTCGATTGATCCTGGATGTGAAGGGGCATGCGTTTGTCGTCGCGACGGAGTGCAATGGATTCGGGTTGCTTACGTCGGCGTTGATCGTGGCAACCATCCTGGCCTTCCAGAATCGGCTGCGGTGGGTGCAGAAGCTGTCCCTTGTGGCGATATCGGTCCCCATCGCCATCAGTTTCAATTTCCTGCGGATCGTCAGCATTTGCGCCGTGGCACCGCGAACGACGTTGCCGTACGGCTTCGTACACGAGACGTTGGGGATGCTGTTTTATTTTTCGGGATTGGCGCTCATTTGGAAGATTGCCCGACGCGCCAGGCCGTTGCCGAGGGGACGCACTGAAACGCCAAGCCCGATGAGCAAGCCGTAGCGGCTTAGTTGCCAAAGGCTGAGTGCAGGAACCGCGCGATGTCGGCGAGCGGGCTGGCTTCTGTGCGGGCCCAATCGATCCATGATGGCAACAGGCACAGGACCGTGTACATGAAACGCGACAAATAGTATCCTCCCGCGACAGACAAGGTAAAGACAAGGGCCCTGAAAAGGATGTGGTTACCAAGCTCATCGATCCGCGCTTGGGCGTGGATTGCGACGGCGCTGGTTTCTGGCGCGTGTGGGTGCATAGTTGTTCGCATTGTTTCCTTACCGCATCAACAGCACAAGGCCGCAGATCAACACGCCTGTCAAAAAGCCCGCGCAGATCAACGTCCATGCAGTTCGGCGCGGTTCTCTACGACTCTTCTGAACAATAGGAGACCCAAAGCTCAGAGTGTTTGACGCGTTCACCAAACTATCCATTCTTGTCTTCGGTTTCATTTACGAATACGGACGCGCGGGGGCGTCGATCGTTTCCACATACCCTTGCTCGTCGGTAACCTAAGATCGCATAGGCTATGCCAGAAGAACGAGAGTCGTAAGCGACGCATTCGCTCGTGCGTGAAATGCGTGCGCCCCGTTGCAGTTAGGACAATCAATGCAGCGCAATTATTTTTTAAACGGACGCAAATCGCATCGGGTTACCAGTGGTAGGTGTTCAGTGCGTTGGACATAGTGTCCAGTGCATTGTCCAGCGTGGCGCACTATCTGGCAAAAGCCCCGCGCAGGTGGGTCAAGGGTGCGGTTTGTTGGCCACGTGATAGACGGGTTGCACGATTCTTGCGAGACCGCCCATCACGGAATCGCGAACGAGGAACGCCAGCGGCGTGTGCAGGAGACAGATCGTGATGATGGAACTAATGACGAGCGTTCGCAGGAACCCGGCCGCCATACCAGCCCGCTTCTGCACAGTTTCTTCCGGCAACAGGCCCGTGATCCATTGCCCCATCCAAGCCCGGAACTGGCGCGCCAGATAGAACGCACCTACGAGGATTCCACCCCAGCCCAGCGCGCCGGCCGCCTGGCCCGTAAGTTTGTTAATGTCCTCAAATATATGGTCCGCCCAACGCGCCAACCCCGCGCCCGTAACCAGTGCCAGGGTCACACTGGCGAATCGCGGTAGTTCGACGGACAAGCCGCGACGCCGGCCCTTGAGAGCGCCCCAAGTCAGATAGCCCGCCGCTGCGAAATCGGCCAACCCGAAGCTCATGGTACATTGCGCCTTCTCGAAAGCACGCGGAATCCTACGCAATGCCCACTGGCGCAGCAACCGATTTCATGTACTATTACATGTCATGATGGCGATTCGAAGAAACATTACGGTAGGCGCTCTCCTGTGCGCCGGCACCTGGCTTGCGGCCTGTGCGCCGGCGAACAAGGTGCGTGTCGAAGACGTGCGGGTGACGCCGGTCACCGCCGCTGATATTCAGAAGTCGGTTCGCGACTCGGGAGCGAAAGCGGTGTTGGTAAACATGTGGGCGACCTGGTGCGGACCGTGTCGGCAGGAATTTCCCGGTCTCGTGAACGTGGCGCACAAGTATCAGGGGCTGGGTTTGAAGGTCCTACTCGTCTCGGCGGATACTGAGACGGACCTACCGGCGGTGAAGAAGTTCCTGGCCGAGCGCGGCGTGGAATTTCCGGCGTACTTGAAGGTGGAGAAGGACCAGGAGTTCATTGATGGGATGGGGAAGCAATGGACGGGCGCGTTGCCCGCCACGTTCCTTTTCGACGGGACCGGCAAGCTGCGAGATTTTTGGGAAGGCGAAGCCACTTTCAACGTTTTTGAGCAGAAAGTGGTCGAAATCCTTGGCAAACAAACAAAACCAGCAGGAGGCACTCCGTGAAGAGAAATTCGTTAGGGACATTGATCGTATCGCTGTCGCTGGCCGGCAGCGCGTTTGGCTTGAACAT
Organism: Verrucomicrobiia bacterium; assembly: GCA_035577545.1. Classification (NCBI taxonomy): domain Bacteria; kingdom Pseudomonadati; phylum Verrucomicrobiota; class Verrucomicrobiia; species Verrucomicrobiia bacterium. Next base: position 67,663 of record DATLVI010000022.1, on the reverse strand, counting down.
CGGTGACAAGGCGCCGTCCGCAACCGTGAAGATGAAAAACGTGGACGGGAAAGAGGTGTCGATTGCCGACGTCACGGGTAAGAACGGCACACTCGTCATCTTCTCGTGCGATCATTGCCCGTTCGTGAAAGCGTGGCAGGACCGCATCGCGGCCATCGGCAATTCCGGCAAGGACAAGGACGTGGGCGTGATTGTCATCAACTCAAATGATCCCGCCGAATATCCCGAAGACAGCTATCCCGAGATGCAGAAGCGCGCCCAGAAGCTCGGCTTCACGTTCCCCTACGTCGTGGATGCGACGTCGGACGTGGCGCGCGCGTTTGGCGCTACCCGCACACCCGAGGCGTTCCTCTTCGACAAGGACGGCAAGCTGGTGTACCACGGCGCCATTGATGATTCGCAGAACGCGGAGAACGTCAAGGCGCACTTCCTGCAGGACGCCATTGACGCGTCGACTGCCGGCCTGCCGGTCGCCAACAAGGAAACCAAGTTCGTGGGCTGCGGCATCAAGTTCCGCGCCAAGACCTGAGCTGAGACGGGGGCGCGGCCAGCAACGTAAACGACGACAGCCACCCGGGTGTTCGTCTCGGGCGGTATGCACTTGACAGGGGTTGGAACCGGCGGTATATGCCGCTTGAGTTGAGGTGCGCGTTGGGCATTCTTCACACCCCCCTCAACATATCGGGTCGCAGCCGAAGCGAAGTCGCAAAGTACGCGAGAGACTTTTCTTCGTACGACCGTGTGTTCCGTGACATCTGTCTTACCAATCCTGATCCTGGAGGGACGGAAGCTTTATGAAAAAGAATATCGACGAGCCATCGATTCATCATCCAACAGGGACACTCATAGCCGGCACCCCGGCGCCCGACTTCACGTTGCACACTACGCCCGACCAAAGCGTCTCGCTGCGTGATTTTCGCGGCCAGCCGGTTATCCTGGCGTTCTACCCGGCCGATTGGAGTCCGGTATGCGGGGACCAGATGGCCCTCTACAATGAACTCCTGCCGGAGTTTCATCGCTTTAATGCGGAACTGATTGGCGTTTCGGTCGATGGCATCTGGTGTCACCTGGCATTCGCCAAAGATCGCAAACTGCGTTTCCCGCTGCTTCCCGATTTTGAACCGAAGGGGGCCGTGGCGCGCGCCTTCGGGGTCTATCGCCCACAAGACGGCACCTGCGAGCGAGCCTTGTTTGTGATTGATGCGGAAGGAACCATTCGCTGGAGCTACGTGTCACCGGTCGGTGTCAATCCCGGTGCTGATGGGATCCTTGCGGCACTTGAAGCCCTCCCGGCCAGGCCAGAGGTGGCAGCATGAGAACACAATGGGTGGCCAAGCTGACGCTCCCGGTGGGAGAACGCGATCACATTCAGGGACCGGCAACCGCCCCGATCACCCTTGTGGAATACGGCGACTACGAGTGTCCGTATTGCGGGCAGGCTTATCCGGTCGTGAAAGAACTGCAAGAGCACCTTGGGAAGCGATTGCGCTTCGTCTTTCGCAATTTCCCGCTCTCGACGATGCATCCACACGCCGAGCACGCGGCGGAAGCGGCCGAGACGGCGGGGGCGCACGGCAAATTCTGGGAGATGCACGATACGTTGTATGAGAATCAAGAAGCGCTTGATGACGAGGATTTGGTTCAGTATGCGACCGGGCTGGGCCTCGAGGCGTCCCAATTTACCAGCGAGCTTGCCAAACACACCAAGGCCGCCCGGGTACGTGAAGATTTTATGAGCGGCGCCCGCAGCGGTGTGAATGGCACGCCGACGTTCTTCATAAACGGCGTTCGCCACGACGACTCCTTTGATCTCGTTACGCTTTTGAAGGCGATGGAGATAGCGCTATGAAAAAACAGGACACCGATCAATCGGTCCTCAAGCATATCCAAAGCCTCGCTGCCGAAGAGCATCAACTTTATTTGCAAGAGCCCCTTGGCAACACGGAGACGGCGCGACTCAAAAAAATTCAGGTCGAATTGGATCAGTGCTGGGACTTGTTGCGCCAGCGGCAGGCCCGGCGCTCCGCGGGGCAGGACCCGAATAAAGCCCACGTTCGTTCGCCAAAAACCGTCGAGAACTATGAGTAGTAGTGGAAGGAGGACAAGGCGATGACAAAGAGTGATGCAACACTAGAGGTGCGGGAAAATGAGGCTCTAAAAACACCAACTGATCTCAGCCGCAAGGGGGTTGGGGAGATTTCCAGCGCGTTACGCCAATTGCTCGCGGACGTGTTCGCGCTTTACGTCAAGACAAAGAATTTCCATTGGCACATGAGTGGGTCGCATTTCCGTGATTACCACCTGCTTCTGGACGAGCATGCCGACCAGGTTTTTGCCATGACGGACGATATTGCGGAACGAGCCCGCAAGATCGGAGGAACCACGCTCCATTCCATCAGCGATATTTCACGACACCAACGCCTGGAGGACAACAATGAGGAATTTGTTGCCCCGGGAGACATGCTGACCGAATTGTCGGCCGACAACCAGCACCTGACACGATTTCTGCGGTCCGCCCATGAAGTCTGTGAACAGCATAATGATGTCGCCACCGCCAGCTTGATTGAGGTCTGGATTGACCAGACGGAACGTCGGACGTGGTTTCTATCAGAGATCGTCCGCGATCTTTGAAGGAGTACGAAGGCGTAGCGCGCTCGTACTCCAAACCCAACAGAAAGGAGACGCAGCATGATATTCGGCATGCCGACAGCCACGTACACCTTCATCCACGTCGCGATTAGCCTGGTTGGGATCTTCTCTGGATTCGTGGTCATTTTCGGGCTGCTGGCCTCGAAACGGTTCGACGGCTGGACGGCGCTCTTCCTGGGAACGACGGTCGCGACCAGCGTGACCGGGTACGGTTTTCCGACCGATCGCCTGTTGCCGTCCCAGGTGGTCGGCGCCATCTCGCTGGTGGTGCTGACGGTGGCGATTGTCGCTCGCTATGGCCGTCGTCTCGCGGGCGCGTGGCGCAAGACCTACGTGATCACCGCCACGATTGCGCTCTATCTAAATGTGTTCGTTTTAATCGTGCAGGCGTTCCTGAAGGTGCCGTCATTGAAGGCGCTGGCTCCGACGCAACATGAGCCGCCTTTCCTGGTCGCGCAACTCGGTGCGATGGCGCTTTTTGTTGTGCTCACCATCGTTGCGGCGATCAAGTTCCGGGACGAAGCGGTTCGTCCGGCTTGAACGGAAGGCACACCCGATGCCGACGATCCAGGTTACCGTGCAGCGGTTCAGCATGCTCTCTCGCAATCCATTCGAGAATGTGGTCGCGAAGCTCAGTGTGACCATCGGGCATCCGGATATGCGCGCGTTTCCGAAGGACGTAACCACGGCGAAGACATTCGAAGAACTGGAACAGGTCATTCACAAGGCGGTCGGACCGTCAGGATTGATGGAATTCACCCGTTTTGATATCGGCGAAATTTTGCGCAAGGAAAGTGGGACTGAAACACCGCGTATCTTGCGCCTGGTCGTCGGCAATCCGCTTATCATGAAACAAATGGCTGTGCATGTTCCCGATGCCGCTTCGTATGCGCCGGTGACGATTTTGATCGATGAACGTCCGGATGAGGTGCACTTGTCCTACGACCGGATGGCCAGCTATTTGGCTCCGTACGGAAGCGCGGAGGCGCAGAAGATCGCGCGCGATTTGGACTCCAAGATTGAAGCCTTGTTAACGACAGCCGCTGCCTGAACCGAAGATCCATCGTTATGAAGAACAAACTCACAAGTCACCTTTCGAGTTTCTATCTGTTTGTGCTTTTGGCCGCGACTGCCTTTGCAGAACCAGCGCCGCAAAGTCGGTTTGCCGATGTCAACGGCGTGCGGCTGCACTACCTGATTGCCGGCCAGGGTGACCCCGTAGTGCTCCTGCATGGGTACGCCGAAACAAGTCACATGTGGCTACCGCTGATGAAGGAACTGGCTAAGACCCACACCGTCATCGCGCCGGACCTACGCGGCGCGGGTCAGTCTTCCACGCCGACCGAGGGTTATACCAAGGCCGTAATGGCCCAGGACATTCATATGCTGGTGCACAACCTTGGGTACGACCACATTCAAATCGTCGGGCACGACATTGGACTGATGGTCGCCTACGCCTATGCGGCACAGTATCCAAGCGAGGTGGATCGAACTGTATTGATGGACGCCTTCCTTCCCGGTGTGGGGAACTGGCGCGATGTATGGCTGATGCGCGACCTCTGGCACTTTCATTTCTATGGGAAGACGCCCCTCGCGCTCGTGCACGGTCGCGAACGTATTTATTTCGAGCATTTCTGGAATGATTTCGCCGCGGACCCCGCCCATTCGGTGCCGGAACGCGACCGGCGAATTTACGCGGCCGCCTATGCCCAACCGGACCACATGCGCGCCGGCTTCGAATACTTTCGCGCGTTCGAGAAAGATGCGCAGGATTTTGCCGGCTTCGCCAAAACGCCGTTGCCGATGCCGATGTTGGTCCTGACCGGGGAAAAGGCTTCCGGCGAATTCCTGATCCAACAGGGACGTCTGGTGGCGACCAACGTTGAGGGCGTCGTTGTTCGCGGCGCCGGGCACTGGCTTATGGAGGAGGCGCCCGACCAGGTCATTCCCAAATTGCTTGAGTTCCTCAATCGCTAGACACCACCGCTTAATTCATGAACGATCCACACGCCAAGCAGCCGGTCCTTACTGCCGGTCCCACGCCGGAAAAGGCGGACGCAACGATCCTGCTGATCCATGGTCGGGGTGCGGACGCGGAGGGCACGCTCTCGCTGTACGAGGAGTTGGGCGTCGAAAAACTCGCGGCCATTGCACCGCAGGCGGCTGGAAACACGTGGTATCCGCATTCCTTCCTCGCACCGCTTGACGCGAACCAGCCGTATCTGGATTCGGCGCTGGGTCGACTTGATTCGCTCGTTGATGATCTTCTGGCCCGTGGCATTTCGAGCGGCCGGATCATCTTGCTGGGTTTCTCGCAGGGAGCTTGCCTCACATCGGAGTTTGTCGCGAGGCATCCGCGGCGTTACGGCGCGGTGATCGCGTTAACGGGTGGGCTCATTGGGCCTCCTGGCACCCCGAGAAATTATCCGGGCTCGCTGGCCAGCACCCCGGTATTCCTGGGCACGAGCGATCCCGATCCGCATGTCCCGTTCGAGCGCGTGAAAGAGACCGAGGCCGTACTAAGTCAGATGGGCGCAGTGGTTGAGTTGCGCCGTTATCCCGGCATGCCGCACACGATCAATGACGATGAGCTCGATGCCTGCCGAAAGTTGCTGAAGGGCGTCATCGCTGCCAATCAGAAGGACCGACCATGACGACCCCTGAGAATACGATTGGCGGACTTCATCATGTCACCGCCATCACCGCCGATGCCCAGAAGAACATCGATTTCTACTGCGGCGTGTTGGGATTGCGACTGGTGAAATTGACGGTGAACTTTGATGATCCCGGGAGCTATCATCTCTACTATGGCGACGAACTGGGCCGGCCGGGGTCAATCATGACTTTCTTCGCGTGGGCCGGCGCGTATCGCGGGCGAATCGGCCCGCCGCAGGTAACCGCCACCGCATTCGCCGTTCCCATGGGCGCAATCGACTATTGGTCCAAACGATTGAAAGAGAAAGGCGTGGCACTGCAGGCGGTGGTCGAACGCTTCGGGGAACGTGTTCTCGGTTTTGCCGACCCGGACGGGATGCAGTTGGAAATCATCAGCTCGGTGGAAGTGGTGGAACCGAAGGGCCAGCCGTGGGCAAACGGTCCTGTTCCCATTGAGCAGGCTATTCGTGGGTTTCACAGCGTGACAATTTCCGAGGAGGGTTATGAGAACACTGCCAAACTGTTGGCAGACGTGATGGGTTTCAAGTCTATGGGGAACGAACAGAATCGTTTCCGTTACCGTGCCGGTACGGGCGACGGGTTCGCATCCACGGTCGATCTGCTTTGCGTACCGGATGCCCATCACGGCGGCATGGGAGCGGGCGTTGTCCATCATGTCGCGTTCCGCACGAAAGATGATGCGCAGCAGAAAGCCTGGCACAAAGAGATTGCCGGTAAAGGGTTTAACATTTCGCCGGTAATGGACCGCACGTATTTCCACTCAATTTACTATCGCGAACCGGGCGGTGTGCTTTTTGAGATCGCCACCAACAATCCCGGCTTTACCGTCGACGAGCCGGCGGAAGAGCTGGGCACGAAACTCAAGCTACCCCCGTGGCTGGAGCGCGATCACGCAGCCATCGAGCGGGCGGTCCCGCCGGTGCGTTTGCCTACGAGCCGAGCCTGACAGCAATCGCGTTGTGGTGAAACGGCACGACGGTGTGACAGGGTACGCGAATGCAGCCACAAGGGGTTTGTAATCAGGAGGCGTCGCGGTTAAGAATCGCTGCCACGATGAACTCGTGGCGGCGACTTGTGTTTTGTCTGGCGGTGGTCACGGTCCTGTACGCTTTTCACGTCCATCTGAAGACAGCGAAGATTTTTTCCAATCGGACGTGGGACGCGCAGGACGATGTCGGGCAATTCTGGAGCGAGAATGCGTTTCAGTATCGCTTCGCGAAGTTTTTCGCGTTTCATCCAATCCGTGATTGGGGTCAACTCTCGCAGGACCGCGCGGTCCAGTATCCCGACAAGATCGACGACTGGGCCGAGTTCACCGTGGCGATGGAAGTGCCGGTGGGGGTGTTGTATCGGCTCGGCAGGAGCCTCGCCCTCCCGCTGCCAGCGTTCCACGTCTTTGTGGTTTGGTACGACTGTCTGGTTTCCAGCCTGTCATTGTTTGGCGTCTTCTTCCTGGCGCGGGCGCTCTGGCGCAGTGATGGGGCGGGGGTCTTTGCCAGCGCGCTCTACGCGGCATTGTACCCGAGCTATGGGCGGACGGTGAAGAACCTGTTCCTGCGCGAAGACTTCGCGATTTCGCTCATCATTTTCGCACTCTTCTTCACCATGCGCGCGTTGCAGGACCAGCGAAAACGCGACCAGTTTCTGGGCGCGCTGTTCTGGCTCGCGGCGCTGGCGAGTTGGCATCTGACGCAGTTTGTGATGGCGCCGCTGTTGGTGGCCACGACGCTGGTGTACCTCGGCAAGGGTGAAACACCGCGGTTAACCTGGTTTGTCCTGACGCTGGCGGCCGGCTGCGTGTTGGTCCCTGTGTTGCGGGCGAAACAGATTTTTCTGTCGCCGATGATGTGCGTGCTCTACGCGCTGGCGCTGGCCGTGTGGATCAACGGAGGACGGAGGCGGGCGACGCTGGTGTTTGCGGGTTGGGTGGCGGGTTTGCTGCTCGCGAGCGTGCTGTTGCAGAAGTCGTACGGGGAGTACGCGCATGTGTACCAACTCTTCATGTACAAGCTGCGCCTTTTGGGAGTGAAACCGGTCAATCCCGCGGACCTGCCATGGGAGGCGCGTTTGTTGTGGGAGGGCGGCGCGTTTGAAACCGCGTCTTTGCACGAGTTCTGGCGCAGCTTGTTGTGGTGCGGTCCCTTGGTGCTGGTGACGGTGGTGTATGTGTTCACCAGTGGCAAGCGCGTCGCTTGCGCCACGAATATTTTCATCGTGTTCACCTTGTTGCTCGCGCCGCTGGCGTGGATGGTAGTACGCAGCTTTGTTTTCCTGGGGTTTGCGGTCGCGGTGGTCGCGGCAGGCCTGGTGGCGGAACGCACGTGGGGAAAGTGGGTGGTCTTTGTCGCCGCCCTATGGCAGTTCGCGATGCTGAACTTTGCGCCCCTGAAACGAGAGCAGGCATCGCCCGACGAGTATCGTCCGATTGTGAAATGGCTGCAGGAGAACACGCCTACGAATGCCGTTCTGCTCTCCTCGATCGGGGATTCGCCCGTGTTCCTTGCGCATACGGGGCGACCAATCATCATGCACTCGAAGTTCGAGAACCAACGGATTCGCGAACGCTATCGCGAGATGCTGGCAGCGATTTATGGGAGCGAGGATCAATTCTACGATTTTGTGCGCAAGTATGAGGCCGACTATTTCGTGTACGACGTCGGGTTCTCCTATGACGGGCAGGATTCGCGGCGTTACAAAGCGGACAAGCTCGGGCTGCTGGATGCCCACTGCGCAGCGTTGTTGTTCGAGAACCAACCGGAACAACTCCGGCATTTCCAACGAATCATGGAGAGCGGACGCTTCACCGTGTTCCGCGTACTCACTTCACCGTAGCTTTGTAGAAAAGGATGTCGCCATTAACCTCGAACAAGATGCCGTCAGTGTTTGCGCGACAGGCCATGAGTGACTCGGCATGAGCGAGCGGAACCATGGGCGCTTCCTCGAAGATGATCTCCTGTGATTTGTGATAGAGCGCTGCGCGTTTTGCGGGATCGAGTTCGCGTCGCGCGGCCACCATGAGATCATGGTAGGCGTCGTTCATCCAGAAACAGATGTTGAGCGCAGAGCCGAGCGTCGCGGTGTCCTTGTCGAGCAGCACATACAGAAAATTGTCCGCATCACCGTTGTCGCCGACCCAGCCCATCAACGCCATCTGGTGGTCGCCGTGGCTCGTGCGGCTGAGGTGCGCGCCCCATTCATTCGGGACGATTTCGACGGGGACCTGAATCTTCGCCAGGTCGGATTTGATCATCTCGGCGGCCCGGAGCGGATTGGGCAGATACGGGCGCGGGTTGGTCATCACTTCGAGGCGCAAGGGCGTCTTCACGGTGGGCCATGGCATGGTTGTTTCGTAAAGCTGCTCCGGGATTTCGTCGTTGTGCCCGGCGACAAATGGCGGCAGGGGATTTCGGGCGACGATGGCCGCCCCGCGATAGACGTCGTCGATGATGTCTTTTTTGTTGATGGCGGCGGCGATCGCGCGGCGCAAGACCTTGTTGTCAAGTGGCGGCTTTTGGCAATTGAAGGACAGGTAGCAAACATTCAGTCCCGGCGCGGTGAGCAACTGCAGCGATTTGTCGAGCTTGACGATGGGCAGATCGTTCGGGTCGATGCCGTCCATCGCCTGGATTTGGCCCGTTTGAAGCTGGATAAGGCGCGTGGCGGAATCAGGAACGACTTTGAAGACCAGACGCTGTATTTTTGGTTTACCCTCCCAGTACTCGGGATTGGCTTCGAGCACAATGCGCTCGTTGGGCGCCCATTCCACGAAGCGGAACGGCCCGGTGCCGACGGGATGGCGCTGGTCGATGAACTTCGGACTGATGAGGTGCGCCGCCGGGATGCAGAGGCTGGCCAGCAGCGGGGCGTGCGGTTCGCGCAGGCGCAGGCGCAGGGTCATGGGGTCGACAACCTCGACCGCAGTAATCATATTAAACATGGCCGACCAGTACGCGAATGTCGCGTCCGGCAGATGTGCAGGGTTGGACTTGTCCATTTGGCGCAGGAAACTGAACGCGGCAGCCGGCGCATCGAGGGGTGTGCCATCGTGAAAGCGGACGCCTTGACGAAGCTTGAAAGTGTAGGTGAGACCGTCAGGACTGATTGTCCAGGAAGTCGCCAGGCAGGGTTCCGCTTCTGTGGTGCCGTGTTTGAAGCGGACGAGACCCTCGCTGATGTTGACAAGAACCTTGATCGATTCGCCGTCGTCCACGTCGGCGGGGTCGAGCTTCTGCGAATCAGCCCCCCGGGCAAAGATCAGGGTCGCAGGTTCGGGTTGGTGAGAATGCTGGCAACTTGCAAATGCGAGGACGAGTGCGAGGAGCGCGCGCTGTTTCATTGCGGGATGGTAGCTGACAGGCCACTCGGCGACAAGCGGGGGAGTTTGACAAGAATGATGGGTGGCCTTACACTAGCGGGGATTTTCAAGGGATTTACGCTCACTATTTGTAATGAGTAACGGGACCTCGATTGCGGCTGTTAGATTCCCCTCCAGTTCCATCGACTGGGTGAAGGTTGCCCTTGGGGTCATTCTGGTCGGCCTGGTCTACTACGCTTATTTCGTACAAACCGTTGAAATCCAGCATGTTGACCAGATGAGTTGTTATATCTGGCTCGTCAGCCACTGGAACCACGTTTCGAATTACTCCCACGGTCCACTAATCCCATTGATTGCTCTGGGCCTCCTCTGGTGGAATCTCTCCAATCGCGATTCTGACCAGCAGCGAAGTTGGCAGCCCTACTGGATTGCGTTGGGAGCCACCGTTTTTATTCTGATGACTCCGGACATCATCTCCGAATCGTTAACCCCTCGGGTACTCCAGATTGCTCCCATTCTTTTATTCTGGCAAGTGGCGGCCTTGTGGGGCGGGATCCGGGAGGCGATGGACGACCCAGTTCCGCGAGGGCTGGCCGTGGTTGCGGTCGCGATGGCCGTGTATTACTTCGGCGTGAAAGCGATGCAGCCCCGCATCGTGGTATTCTCTTTCGTGATCCTGCTGTATGGGTTGGCGCTGGCACTGGGAGGACGCGGGGCTTTCCGCCTGTTGCTTTTTCCCATCAGCTTTCTACTATTGATGATCCCGTTGAACTTTCTGGACGAGCGGGTTGGGTTCCCGCTGCAGCTGCTGATGGCCCGGTCGTCCACGGGACTGTTGAATATGTTTGGCATTGAGACGACGCGGGTTGGCACCGGGATTTATTCCCGGGTATTTCATTTCGATGTGGCCGCGCCGTGCAGTGGGATTCGGTCGCTTATGGCATTGACGACCGTTACTGCCGCCTATGCCTACGTAACGCAGCAGGTGCAATGGAAACGATGGTTGTTATTTTTGAGCGCGATGCCTCTGGCAGTGTTGGGTAACATCGCGCGCGTAACTTCCATCGCCCTGGTGGCCCAAGTTTATGGGCAGGAGATTGCAAGCAAGGCGTATCACGAATACTCAGGTTTTATCGTCTTCGGAGTTGCCTTGTCGACGATGGTGATTATCGGGTTGTTATTGAATTTCCCGTTTCGCCGCTATTTTGAGAATTGGCTGAAGCCACCGCCACCCCCGACGAACGGTGGCCCACACGATGAGAGGCCTTTGCTATGACGGAAGGAGTTGCATGAGCGAAGCAGACGCAAACACGGCGCAGGCTGCAGCCGAACCATCTCCCGTGCGAGCCACGACGCCAACGCGCCGCGGGCCGAGCACAAGGCAAATCGCCATTGTGGTCGCAATTCTCGGCGGCGGGGTGCTGTTCACGGCCATGACTTCCGATGTCACGAAGGTTTCCGAGCCAGGTGTGAAACTAACTCCGGACGGACAACCATTTTTGACTGACAAGGCAGGCGACTGGACAGGTGGAGACTTGTCGGGGTTGACGGAAGAGGAGAAGCGGATATTACCGGAAGACACGATGGGGTCACGGCGCATGTTCAAGGACAAGGATGGTGACGAGTTATTTTGCTCAATCGTACTGGCGGGCCGCGATGTCACCAGCATCCACCGTCCCGAACTTTGCCTAACCGGCCAGGGTTGGGGCCTCGGGAAACTCGAAGTCGAGCAAATCCGCACACCTGCCGCGAAGGGCGGTGCGCTCTCCGTCTCGCGCTTGAACGCCATCCGGGACGTAAAACTACCGGACGGACGTGTCGCGAGAGCAAGTTCGATCTTTCTGTATTGGTTCATCGGCAAGGATCGGGTGACTCCATATCATTGGCAGCGCATTTATTGGACGGCCAAGGACCGAGTGTTGCACAACACCAACCACCGCTGGGCCTACATTTTGATCCACATACCCGTGACGAAAAACGGTGCAACAGGTGGCACAGGCAAATCGGAAGAAGAGACGATGAAGGTCGTGGCCCGATTTGTGCAGGATATTTATCCCACTTTGGTCGCGAACTAGCGGTTACCGCGGGGTGAGCGGCCCGCATTTGGTGGGGTCCACGAACTCGCTGTCCGGAAGTGTTTGGGTGTCCCAATGCCGAGTCGACGAAGAGAATTTATCATTCAGGCCAACCAGATTGGCGACGCGTTGTTGATCGCCGTCGTCTTTCGCCTGGCCCACGCGTTGCGCGAGGAACTCGCGTATCTGTTTCCGTTCCCAATGTCCTTCCATGGTTTCGCCACTCAGTTCGTCATGATCGCGTCGTTCCGCTACTACAAATGGCTGTATCTTATCATCCTACCGCTCTACCCGTTTCTGCTCGATCTTAACGGCTTTTACAGCCGCGCCCACACCTTGCGACGGCGTAACACCGTGTGGATCCTCCTCAAAAGCTGCGCCATCTGCACCCTGGCGGTCATGGCCGCGATGTACTTCTTCAAGCTGGCCATGCTCAGCCGCATGGTCGTCGTCATCTTCGCCCTCCTCAGCATCGTTGCGCTTTTTGCCAAAGACCGATTCTTCCAGATGTATATGCGCAATCGCGCCCTCCGAGGGAAGGATCTGACGGAAGTCATCCTCGTGGGATCGGAAGACCGGAACACCGAATTCACCAAGCTGCTGGAGGAGCATCCCGAGTGGAGCCTGCGCGTCGCCGCCCGGCTCGATCCCAACAACAACCTCCTCACCGAGCTTCCCGTGCTGTTGCACCGCCTCCCGGTCGGTTGCGTGATTTTCAACGTCAGCCAGACTGCGTTCAGTGAGATTGAAAAAGCGATCCTCGCCTGCGAGGTGGAAGGCGTCGAGGCCTGGCTGGTGGCCGACTTCGTAAAGACCTCCATTGCCCGCGCGACCGTGGACGATTTTTACGGGAAACCGCTGCTGATTTTCAGCACCACCCCCGAGACTTCCTGGCAACTCGCCTGCAAACGGCTGATTGACATTGTCGGCGCGCTGATCGGGCTGGCGATTCTCGGGCCGCTGGTCCTGCTGCCCGTCGCCATCATTATCAAGCTCACCTCGCCCGGCCCCATCCTCTTTGGACAGAAACGCAGCGGCCTGCACGGACGCCTCTTCACAATGTACAAATTCCGTTCGATGGTCACCAATGCCGAAATGTTGCGTGTGGAACTCGAGGCCTTCAACGAGATGAGCGGTCCCGTCTTCAAGATGAAGGACGACCCGCGCGTTACACCGGTCGGTCGGTTCCTCCGGCGCACCAGTATCGACGAATTTCCGCAACTCTGGAACGTTCTTGTCGGCGACATGAGCCTCGTCGGTCCCCGGCCGCCCATTCCAACCGAAGTGCAGCACTATAATCCCTGGCATCGCCGCCGCCTCTCCATGAAGCCCGGTCTCACCTGCATCTGGCAAATCAGCGGCCGCAACCAGATCGGCTTTGACCAATGGATGCAGCTCGATCTCCAGTACATCGACAACTGGTCCCTCTGGCTCGACCTGAAAATCCTCGCCCGCACCGTCCCCGTAGTCCTCACCGGCCTCGGCGCCCGCTAACGGCCTGGCGCACTCTTTTTGCCGCATCCCATTTTGGCCCCATATGATTAACCCTGCTTCGTTCTTGTTGAAAAGCCCCTTATCGATTATTGGCCTTTTAGGTTGAAATCGTCTTCTAATCCCAGATTGGAGCGGATTGTCGTCTCTTCGCGTGTATTCTCGGCTAGAAAATCGCGAAACTGATAACAGCTGGGAGCGCATGAGTTCTTGCAAACCGCGAAGGCTTCAAGATTTCCCTGTCCCTTTTCCACGAATCACCCATTTCCCCTTGTATTTGAGGGTGATTTCTGCTATTATAAAGTCAAGTTAATTGGCGCCCAGTAAAAGGGACGTAAGATGCTGGTTAGCTGGGCACGACGGACGCTTCGCGCGCCTGCTTGGGGTTTGTGCTACGGGGTATTAACACTATGAGATTTATTCGCAAGTCTTGCGCGCGGAAATGGTTCCCATTTGCTATCTGTGCGGTCGCGCTATTGCTACCCGTCTTTCAAGCCTTTGCCATCATCGACGCTACTCTGCAAATGCAACTCGGTAACCCTACCGGGGCTACCATCGACACTAATAATCACAGCCACTACCTGATTCAGCGCACGGTTGAGGCCATTGATTACAATGATAGCCTCGGCGTGCCCAATTGGGCGAGTTGGGATTTGACCGCGAGCGACTACGTCGTCGGCGGTCACCGCTCCTCGAGTTTCTACGCCGACACCAGCCTACCCGCTGGCTTCTTCGTGGTATCACCGAGCTCCTACACCGGCACCGGTTGGGATCGCGGTCACATGTGCCCCTCCGCTGACCGCACGGACAACACGACAGACAATAACCTCGTTTTCTTGATGACCAACATCATCCCCCAAGACCCGAATGAAAACCAGGTTGTCTGGGGAAACTTCGAGGACTACTGCCGCTCGCTCATTTCCACCCAGGAATTGTTGATCACATGCGGCCCGAGAAACTTCGGTACCGCGACGATCGCCGCCGGTCATGTCTACATTCCTTCCAATACGTGGAAGATTGTGGTCTGCGCTCCTTTGGGCAGTGGAACCGCTTTCAGCCGCCTCACGAACGCCACCGCCGCCTCCATTCGCGTGATTGCCGTCGATATTCCCAACGCGCCACAGACCAATTCGTGGCAAAGCTTTGTTACTTCCGCCAAACAGCTCCAACAATTGACCGGTTTCACATTCTTCAATGCATTGCCGAACAACCTCGCGTGGGTGCTCCGAAGCAAGGTAGATGGTCAAGCCGCTGCCGCCCCGTCCTTTGCCAGCTTCTCCCCGTCCAGTGGTTCGCAAAGCAATAGCGTCACCATCAGTGGCGCGATCCTCGACACGATCACGAATGTCAGCTTCAACGGCACCGCAGCTCCTTACACCATAACCGCCACCAACCAAATCATCGCTCTCGTTCCCGTCGGCGGTTCTTCCGGCCAGATCACCGTGTGGGGACTTGGCGGCAGTGCAACCAGTGTTTCCAGCTTCACCGTCTTCCCGCCGGTCGTCCCCGATTTCACCGTCGCGCCGACCGCCGTCTTTGCCAGCAGTGGGAGCCAGGGCGGGTCCTTCAGCCCGTCCACGCAGATCTACACGCTGAACAACACCAACGCGACCTCGTTGACCTGGGCCGCCGACAAGAGCGCCCCGTGGCTTGACCTCTCGGCTTCCGGCGGTACGCTCGCCGGTGGCGGAAGCACGGACATCACGGTGACCGTCAACGCGGCGGCCAATTCGCTCGCAGCCGGGAATTATTCTGCCGCGGTCACCTTTAGTAACTCGACCACCGGCGGGTGGGTAGCACGCGGAGTTAACCTGGCTGTGCTCGCACCAAGCCAACTGGTAGTCGATCCGGTAATCCCCTACAGCGTGATGGAACAGGTCGGTGGACCGTTCAGCCCGTCCTCCCAAGATTATACCCTGAGCAACACCGGCAGCATCTCGCTGAACTGGACAGCGGGCGCGACCATGCCTTGGTTGAACTTGTCGGCGGCCAGCGGAACACTGGCCGGCGGCTCCAGCACCGTGGTGACCGTTACCATCAACAGCAACGCCGTCAACTTGTCCCAGGGCAACTACAGCGACGCGATCGGATTCACCAACACGACCAATCACGCTGGCGACACAACACGCGCCGTTGCTCTCAATGTTATCAGCTTCGGTTTCTTCGACGACTTTGGCAGCTTCGCCTCCGGCAACCTTGTCGGCCAGGCAAGCTGGCAGGAGCGTGGCACTACCAATGACCTGTGGAGTTTTGAAAGCGATAATACCAATGCTTTCGCCGGTATTACGGCGACCACGGTGGGGAATATTGCGGCTGACATCGGCTCAGGCGTTGCGACAGGAGTTCATGTTAGCGCCTCTACTGCGTGGACCGCGGCGGTGGGGGATGGCTCGCCGGACTCTTGGAATGCTAATCACTGGGGTGTAGGCGATTACTTCCAATTCCAACTGAGCACCTTGGGAATAGCCGGGATCCAGCTCGCTTGGGATCAAACCTCCAGTGCGACCGGCCCCCGAGATTTCGTGTTAAAATACAGCACGAACGGCACAACCTTCACACAGTTCGGCGGGACATTTACCGTGCTGGTGAATACCGCAACCGGAGGCCGGACGAATTGGCAAAGCGGAGTGTATGACGGCGCCTATCACACCAACGTGGATCTCAGCAGCATCCCGGCACTCGACAATCAATCAAATGTGTATTTCCGTTTGGTCAATAATTCGACCACCAGTGCCGGTGGCGGAACAATCGGTGCCACCGGCTCGGATCGCGTCGATAATTTCCTGGTGACGCGGGCACCCGTCACCCCAATTCAAATCAGTGGCGGCGTCGCATGGATTCCGGGCGGTCAGACGAGTGTCAAACCGGATGCCTCGAAGGATTTCATCTCAACGACGAATCTGACCGTGTTTGCGGGCTTCGTGGTAAACGTCACCAACGCGGCCCCGGCGAACTCCGGGGCGCCGTCGTTCTTCGCCGCATTCGCCAGTGCCAATGGCGGCGTCAGTGACACTTCCGTGGCCGACTACCAGTTGACGGCGAAGGCCGCGGACGCCGCCAATACGAACTACGTCTTCGGAGGTCGTACCACTGGCGAGACCAATGCTCCGTTCGTCTACGGCTCGGCCGGGCTCCCCTACGGAACCTCGTATCGCGTGATTATCCGAACCGACCCCGCAGGCACCAACATGATCCTGTATGTCAATCCGACGAGCAGCGTCCTTGGCGCCCAGACTCCGTACTTGACCGCCACTGCTGGCGCGGGCATTACCCCGGCCACGATCCTTGGCTCACTTCTTCTGACCCAAAGCAAGAACGGCTCACTTCCCACCGAAGGCGCGGGAATCAGCAAGGCCTGCGCGGCCAGTGATTTCGCGAGTGTCTACAACTTCCTCACCGGTCCTCTGCCCCCGGTCGCCAGCTTTACCGGCGCCCCGACCGTCGGCGTGGAACCTCTCAACGTAAGCTTCACGGATACTTCGACCGGCACGATCAGCAATCGCTTCTGGGATTTTGGCGACGGCGGCACCACCAATGTCACGACCAACAGCGTGGCACATATTTACGCCGCCGGCACCTGGTCCGTAACGTTGGTGGTTGCCGGCACCGGGGGTGTCAGTACCAACATCCAGGCAAATTACATCACCGCCCTTACCGCGTTTCAGAATTGGCAGATCCAATACTTCGGCACCACCAACAGTCCGGCCGGCGCCAGTTCCGACCCCGATGGTGACGGCCAGAATAACCTCGCGGAATTCCTTACCGGCACTGACCCGACGAACAGCATGTCGTCGTTCCGGGTCGTCTCAGTCACCGTGACCGGCAACAGTTTGCGCGTGACGTGGACGATGGGCAGTAACCGGACGAATGCGTTGCAGGCAACGGGGGGAGATGGGAGCGGCGGCTACAACACCAACGGCTTTGCTGACATTTTCACGGTCACGAATACGGTTGGCCCGGTCACCAACTACCTCGATGATGGCGGCGCGACCAATATCCCCGCTCGTTACTACCGCGTGCGGCTGGTGCCGTAGGCCGCCTTCGATTTCGATTCCAGCCGAACCCTGTTGAGGCAGAGATCGCATCTCTTCATCCTGCATTTGATTGACGCGGGGGGCGCTGCTGCTGCACCCATCCTCACACGCAAGAAAATGCCGGCCCCCACGAGGAGCTAGTCTTTCATTTGGCCATGCCTGACCAGCTTTAAACTGCCATCCTGGATCAGGCCAACTTCGGGCGCGTAGTATTTGTATTCTTTGGACTGTGGTTCCAGCGGCGTTGTCTCCTCGGTTTTCACGCAATGGACGAAAACCCCGGCGGGTGTTCGGACGCTTTCATTTGTGCTGACGGTTTCCGCCCGATCCATCGCGATCCCCGGCGCGATTTCCTGAAAATACCGTTCACCCGCCCGCGGAGCGTCCGACATCGCCAGCCCGTATTTCGCGCCCCTCACCCCCGAGTGCCAACCGCCATCGTGATTGGCAACCTTGCCGTCCTTGTAGATGTCCACGTCTTCTCCAAAGTAATAGACAGAGTGCGTGGTCGGATCAAAAGCAAAATAGTTCCGCGAAACTTCCGCGACCTTTCCGTTGAGCGTTTCGCGTTCCTCCACGACCCGCGTCTCCACGCCATCGACCCGTTTCGTCTCATTGAGCACGGTGATGATCAGCTGCACCGGCGCGCCATCTTCTTTTCCTTCGAATACGAGTTGATAACCCGGTTCGAGAATGAAGTAGGTGTTTCGGCCCGTCGGGGAGAGGTTCTTCTCGTTGACGCCGAATGAGTCCCGCCATTGTGCCCCTGGTTCACCGGCATTGGCCATCGCCGACCACAAGAGCCCGATTCCCACGATCGCGCAAATCAATCTTTTGTGCATTTTCTTTTCTCCTTCTGGTTGCTACCTTTTAACAGAAGCAGCATTACCGGGATATTACTCTCTCCGCCAATTTTGTCGACGTGAGCAACGATCTCCCTTGTTAACCGGATGTTCGCGCTTTTTTGTTGCCCAGCAGCATGAATTCTGCGAATCACACTGCAGCTATGACATCCCCTTCATCTGTTCCTGTGTCCGTTGTCACCGGCGGTGCCGGCTTCCTCGGCTCGCATCTTTCTGACCGCCTCCTTGCCGAAGGCCATCGCGTCATCGCCATCGACAACCTCATCACGGGCAACACGGACAATATCGCCCATCTCGCCGGCAATCCGAAGTTCCAATTCATTCGTCACGATGTAACTCAATTCATCGATGTTCCCGGTGCGGTGGACAACATTTTCCACCTCGCCTCGCCGGCCAGCCCGATCGATTATCTCCAGCTTCCGATCCAAACGCTCACGGTAGGTTCGCTCGGTACGCACAACGCGCTCGGCCTCGCCAGGGCCAAAGGCGCGAAGTTCCTCATGGCTTCCACGTCCGAATGCTACGGCGACCCGTTGGAGCACCCGCAGTCCGAGTCCTACTGGGGCAACGTCAATCCCATCGGCCCGCGCAGCGTTTACGACGAAGCCAAGCGCTTCAGCGAAGCCATGACGATGGCCTATTACCGCTATCACAAGGTCGATACCCACATCGTTCGCATCTTCAATACCTACGGACCACGTATGCGCCTCAAGGATGGTCGCGTCGTCCCCGCCTTCGTCGGCCAGGCCCTGCGTGGTGAACCGCTCACGGTCTTCGGCGAAGGCCAACAGACCCGCAGCTTCTGCTACTGCAGCGACCTCATCGACGGCATCTACCGTCTCTCGCGCTGCGACTTCCACGAACCGGTCAATATCGGCAACCCGACCGAGTTCACCATCCTCGACTTCGCGAAGCTCATCATCAAACTCACGGGCAGCAAGAGTAAGATCATCCACGAACCCCTCCCCATCGACGACCCCAAACAACGCCGCCCCAACATCGCCCGCGCCAAAGAATTGCTCGGCTGGGAACCGAAGATTGACCTGGAAGCCGGCCTCCGTCAGGCCATCGAATATTTCCGCAACAAGGTGTGAGCCGATGATCGGACACGCCGAGGATTGCCAACTCACATCGGCGTCTTCATGCCCATGGCGCGAAGCACGCACCAGCCGTGCGCGGCCTCGAAAATCATAAACGGGCCGGTGATGCCTAGAAGAATTCCGACAACAAGCGTGGTTCGCGAACCCGTATAGGCCCACCCAATGATCAAACCGATGGCGCACAGGCTCGCGATGATGCCGCCAATCAACCGCGATTTCCGCCCGAGGTCGTCAATGTTGGGGGTCAGTTTCATTAAGGCCGCCGACTGGTCAAACTTCCGACGAACACTGCCGCTAACAAGAGTAGAATCACCACAACCCAACGGAATTCCGGCGAGGGCGGCCCGATTTTCAGCCAGGCCGGCCAGATCGCCCACAGCAACGCGACCGCACCAAGGAACGCCGCGCCAATCCAGCCGAGGAACTCAAACGTCTGCCGCTCCTCCATTAACGCGCCGCGTAATTGCGTGACGGTTTCCTTGTCCAGCTTCAGCTTCTGCGCGGCAGCCTCCTCCAGCACCTGCTCATCGGTCACTGTGTTCACGAATTCCTCCACCAGCTCGCGCGCATGACTGGCTTCGTGGTCGAGCACAAAGATACCGTTGACCTTGTCGCTGCCGCTGAGGCTCTCCATGGCATCCAACGGCGGCATGGAAGGCGGGTTCTGCAATGTTGCTTCTACGCCATTGTCGCGCAGGTAGCCGACGATGATGTTGCCGTCCCATTCGTCGCGCGCGTGGTGCACGAGCACGAGATCCTCTGAATGCTGTGCCTTGCTCATGGCTTACTCTAATCGCATTCCCACGGTCTTTCCAATGGATTTGCGCTCCAGGACCTCCGCGGTCAATCCTGGCTGAGTTCCTCGCGGACGCGGTTCACGAGGTCATCGATATAAAACGGTTTCTGGATGAAGCCGCGTAGTCCCGCCTCGAACATTTTGCGGGCCACGGAATCCTCACAGCCGGTCAGCAAAATGACCCGCGCGTCGGGATTTTTCTGCCGGAGACATTCGAAAACCAGGTCGCCCGTCATATCCGGCATGAGATAGTCCAACAAGACCACGCCGACCTCCGTCCCGCGTGTTTCGTAAAGCTTGAGCCCTTCCTTCGGCCCCAGCGCAGTAAGGACCTGAAATCCCTCCATCTCGAGACACTGTTTGATGATCTCGAGGATTTCCGGTTCATCATCAATGGCCAATATCAACTTCGAAAGGCTGTGTGGATGTAAATCCATAGCACCAGCATTGCCAATCCGGGCACCGCCCATGTAACATGGCCCGACTCTGCCGGAAAGCGAAATCGATTCAGGAATGAGCGCGCATTTTCATGACAAAATCGTCATCGTCACTGGTGCCTCCAGTGGCATCGGTTTGGAAACCGCCCTCCGCTTTGCCAGGGCCGGTGCCCGCGTTGTCCTCGCCGCGCGCACCCAGACAAGATTGCAAGAGGTCGTGGACGCGCATCCCGATTTGCGCGATCGCCTGCGAGTCGTTCCCGCCGACGTGACGAAGGACGAGGACGTACAGCGGCTTGTTGCCACCACCATCGCGGAATTCGGCCGCGTGGACATTTTGGTCAACAATGCCGGGATCGGCATGCGCGCCCCTGTCGCCGAATCACCGCTGGACGACACGCGTTGCCTGATGGAAGTGAATTTTTACGGTCCGCTTCGCTGCATCCAGACTGTCCTCCCACACATGCGGCAACGGGGATCTGGCCAAATCGTCAATGTGGGCAGCATCCTGAGTCTCGTGGTGGCACCGCGTAACGGCATTTATTGCGCGAGCAAATTTGCCCTGTTGGCGGTGAGCGACGCGTTGCGCATGGAGTTGCACGGCACGGGAATCGAAGTCATCTCCGTTTTGCCAGCCTACACAGAGACGCCGTTTTTCGAAAACATGTACCGCTACGGCAACGCGGCCCGCATAAGCCCATTCCCGGGCCAGCACCCCGCCAAAGTCGCCCGCGCGATCCTGCGCGGTTGCGCGCGGCACAAACGCCAGGTGGTGTTGACGCTGTCCTCACGCGTTGCCATCTGGTTGAAGCGGTTCTCCCCGCGCCTCCTCGACTTTATCATCCGCCAAACAGGTCAGAGGGCCGCGAAAGCGGAATCAAAAACCTGATAGCTCGCGTCGTCGTAGAGACAGAACAACACGCGTTCGAGTTTGGTTTGCCCGCCCAGGTAATCCGCCGCTTCCCGCAACATCAGCGGCGCGGCGCGTTCGATGGGGAACCCGTAGATACCCGTGCTGATCGCCGGGAAAGCGATTGATTTCACTTTGTTCTCTTCGGCGAGTACCAAACTGCTCCGCACCGCCTTGCGCAATAAATTGTCGGCTTCTGCCGGGCCATGCTCGCTCCAAACCGGTCCGACAGTGTGAATAACGAACTTTGCCGGCAATTTCCCGCCAGTCGTAATCACCGCCTCGCCCGTTGCCAACGGCCCGTGCCTGGCCACCAGCGCGGCTGACTCGGCCTGGATTGATAACCCGCCCTTACACACGATGGCCGATGCCACGCCGCCGCCGTGTGCCAAATATTTGTTCGCGGCGTTCACAATCGCATCTACGTTCAACGCGGTAATATCCCCCTGCGCCAGTTCCAGCGTCGCCTTGCCAATGGTTTTCATCACCAGATGCAACTTTACCATAAAATCATCCGGCTCCGTTCTACCGACAGCCGCCGCATTTAGCCGGTTTTTACACACGTTTTACTTTGCCCTGTCGGCGCGACGGATTACACTCCCGTTGGGAACGCCATGAAAATACTCGTCGTGGAAGATGACTTGCTGTTACGGGACGGGCTGGTCGACCTGCTCAAGGGGGCGGGCCACACAGTTGATATGGTGTCCGATGGCCTGGCGGCGACCAAGCGCGGCATGGATCCCGAACTCGACCTTGTCCTGCTCGACGTCATGTTGCCCAAGCTTGACGGCATCGAGGTCTGCCACCGGCTCCGCAAAGCCCGCCCCGACCTGCCGATTCTCATGCTAACGGCCAAGGGCGCCGAGGAGGACAAAGTACGCGGCCTAAAAACCGGCGCGGATGATTACGTGACCAAGCCATTTGGCGCGCGCGAACTTCTCGCCCGCATTGCCGCGCTCGGACGCCGTGCGAAATCCGCGCCCGCGGAACCAGAAATCATTGCGATCGACGGCTGCCGCATTGATCTTGGGCATTGCGAAGCTCGTCGCGATGGCAGGATTATTTCGCTCACCGCGCGCGAGGTTGGCATTTTGCGCTGGCTGCATCGCCACAAGGCGCGGGCGATTTCGCGCAGCGAATTGCTCGAACAGGTCTGGGGCGCGGACGCGAAAATGGAAACGCGCACCGTTGACGTGACCATTGCCAACCTCCGCCACAAAATTGAGCGCGACCATTCCGACCCGAAGATCGTTTCTTCCGTCAAAGGAATTGGTTATGCGTGGGGCCGACGATGAGTTTCTTGCACAGCCGCACGACCCTGGCGCTGGTGTTGACGATAGCGGCACTCGTTGTGCCGTGTGGTGCCTGGTACGTCCTCGGTATGCGTGAGGTGCAACGCAATGCGGCGCAGATCGAGGCCGGCCCGCATCGACTTGCGAAAGACACCGCCGCCCAACTCGCGGGTCGTCTGCAAGAGCGTCTCGACGCGCTGCTGGAAGCGGAATCGAATCGCCCTTTTTACCACTACCAGTCCCTCTATCACGATCCGAAAGGCGTGTCCGAAGGCGCGTCCATCGTCCCCTCACCGTTGGCGCAAGGACCGACCGACCCGTTTATCCGCGCTTATTTCCAAATCGACCCCACCGGACGGGTCACGCTTCCCACGTTACCCGAAGGCGACTTGAACGCTGCAGATCGACTGCGGGCCGCTGGGGAACATGGCATTCAAAAAGAGTTGCAGTCGGTCGCGGGCGCTTCCGCCTGCGTGGCGTCCCTCCAACAAGCGCAACAATCCCCGACGAAGTCCGTGCCGGCCCCTCCGTTGACTCTGGCAGTTTCCTCGCAGCAATCCGTGCCACAGCCTTCGGCCTCATCATTCGCCCAGTCAACGGTGTCACAGCCGCGTTACGAAGTGATGGAATCCGACGCGTATGAGCAAAACGCGCAAGCCGCCCAAATCTATTCGGACCTTAAATACGGTGGCAACCTTCCCCAGAGAGCGGTGCCACAAAAGGATGAAAAACCGAAGAAGGTCACTATCGCCATCGGCGGGTTCCGGTGGTGCTCGATGCAAACCTCCAATGGCCAAAGCCTCGTTGCTTTGCGCGACGTCACCACACCCGAAGGCATCCTCGTACAGGGTTTTGTCATTTCCAATGAAGCTGTTGCCGAATCTCTCAAGAACGCCGCGCTGCCGGCCCGTTTCTCCCCCAATGTGAGCTCGGGAGCCTACGTGGCGGCCGCCCATCTTGGGAACGCCGGCTGGTACATCGTCGTCAGCGCGGCGAAGGAATTCGATGCCGCCCTTCTGCGGGTGCATCATTCGGAGACCAACTTTCTGGAGTCTTTCTTCGCCGGCGTCGGGGCCGCAAGTGTTGCGGGCCTGTGTGTGGTGGTGCTGGTGTGGCATACGGAACGGCTTGCCCGCCAGCGTTCGCAGTTCGCGGCGTCCGCCGCGCACGAACTCCGCACACCGCTCGCCGGGCTTCGCATGTACAGTGAGATGTTGGCCGAGGGATTGGGCGACCCGTTGCGTGCGAAAGACTACGCCCACCGTGCGGCCGAAGAAGCCGCGCGGCTGGGCCGTGTCGTTTCCAACGTGCTTGGCTTTACCCGTCTTGAGCGCGGCGCGCTGCAGGTGCGTCCCCAGTCCGGCGACCTCGCGGCTTTCGTGCGGGACTGTGTTGAACGCCAGCGCCCCGCGCTGGAGGCCGGCGGCGTTGGTATCGAATTCTCGGTTGCCAATGATCTACCCGGGGTAAGATTCGACCGTGACGCTCTTGCGGAGATTCTCCAGAACCTTATTGATAACGCTGAAAAATACAGCCGTTCAGCCGAGGACCGGAGTATTAAAGTTACGCTGGACCGCCGACACGAAGGGTGCAAAGACAAGCGATTCGCCGGGCCGGGAGCCATTGTTTCTGTTTGCGACCATGGTCCCGGCATTCCGGCGGACATGCTGCGACGGCTCTTTCGTCCCTTTGCGCGCGGTGGTCGCGACGACGCGCCGGCGGGACTCGGCCTTGGCCTGGCGCTGGTGAAAGCCCTGGCGGAGGCCCACGGGGGTGCGGTTAGCTACGAAACTGGGCCTGACGGAGGCAGTGTTTTCGCGGTTTTCCTCCCGCAATAGCGCGGCAGAGTTTTACACGCCTTTTACTTAACAAATTGCCGACCTGCCTTACACTTGTCTCATGGACAAAAAGGCCAATCGGAGGCCGGCATGAAGCTCCGTGCCATGCTATTGGCAATGGCTTTGGTATCCGGGTTGGCTGCCTTTGGCTTCGCGATCCAAAACACGGGCGAAACGGGACTGACCGTGCACGAGTGGGGCACGTTCACCTCGATTGCCGGCGAAGATGGGATGGCGCTTGATTGGAGGCCGCTTGCAGCTACGAATGATCTGCCGCATTTCATTCACAATGTGGCCGCCGCCAACGCTGGCGGGCTTCGCCACGACTGCGTGAAATGCGATTTGACCGGAAAAATCCGCATGGAGACGCCCGTGCTCTACTTCTACACAGACCGCGACACGGACGTGACGGTGCGGGTCGATTTCCCGAAAGGCACCATCACGGAATGGTATCCGAACGTGCGCATAGTTGGTTCGGGCATCGATTGGGGCCGCATCACCGTCCTGCCTCACGCGAATGCGGATCTTCCGGTGGAAACGGGTTCCAATCGCTATTACGCAGCCCGTGAGACCGATGCCGCGGAGGTGCGCGTCTGCAACACGAACGGACGCCCGGCGGAGTTCGAGAAGTTTTTGTTTTATCGTGGCGTGGGCGGATTCGAACCGCCAGTGTCGGTGAAGCTGGACGGCAACCGCCTCCAGCTCGCCGGCCTTGGCGGGATTGCGCAGGTGGTCGTGTTTGAGAATCACGGCGGCAACGTCGGATTCCGTGTTCTTGCCGTGAAGGCGAATACGGCGACCATCGAGCGTCCGGCGTTGGGCGATTCGCTCCCGGCGCTGCTGACTATGATGCAGCAAACGCTCGTTTCCCAGGGCCTGTACGAGAAGGAGGCGAAAGCGATGATCGAGACGTGGCGCGATTCGTGGTTCGAGGACGGACTGCGCGTATTTTACATCCTACCGCGCTACGTGACCGACAGCGTACTGCCGATCACGATTAGCCCGCAGCCGACACAGCTCGTACGGGTGCTGGTTGGTCGAATTGAAATCATCACACCCGAAAGGGAGAACGCGATGCGTGACGAGTTGAAGCGATTGGATGATCCGTCGCCGCAGGTGCGTGCCGCTGCGCGGACAGCGTTGCGACAGTCCGGGCGTTTTGCCGAGCCGGTCTTAAAACGGTTGCTGCGTGGAGACAACGATACCGCGCATGCGGGCCTGGCCGAAGAAATTTGGGGGTGACACCGTGGGTCGTTTAGGAATGTGTGCCCACACGCCAAAACGGAACAAAAACAATGCTCATGGTGTCACTCCCATTAGTTCATAACGGGAGGAGCATGGGGGCCGAGGTTGATGAACGTTGGCCTCGAGGCGATCAACACACGTTCGCGATCGAAAACGAAAGGGGCAGACGCATGGTCTGCCCCTCGGAAATGTGCGAGTGGACGGGTTAGTTGACGCCGGGCTTTCCCGCTGGCTTGCTCATCACGTGGCGGATGATATGCAGGGCTTCCTGGATGCGGAACGGTTTGCGGATGTAGCCGTCGATCTGATGCTGGGCTAGAATCTGGCGCAACCGCAGTTCCTCGGCACCCGAGACGATGATGACCTTCACGTCCGGGTTGAGCTTCTTCAGCCACTCGAAAGTCTTGGCGCCGTCAAGCTGCGGCATGTAGTAGTCCAGCAACACCAGATGAAATTTGTCCTTCTCCTGGGTGAAGCTTTCGAGGGCCTTGACGGGATTGCCGACCGCATGCACCTCGAAACCGAAGGGCTCCAGCAATTCCGCGATAAGGGTGCGGAACTCCTCATTGTCGTCGATCGCCAGCACGCGGAGACGTGTACCGTCCGCCGCGAGCGCCTGGGCCGTGTTGCTACCGTTGACTTTGGTCGTTTCCACCTGTCCCGTTTCGTTGACTGTTAGCGGCATTCTAAAACCCTTCCTCTCTAATTTGTCCCCTTGCCAATTATAGGCAATCGCACCGTCAAAATAAGCAGGGTTGGTGCCAAATCTTGACCGCCGCAGCACCGAACACTATCATCCCGAGAAATTCATACAGAAATGGCCAAAAAAGGTACATTCATCACTTTTGAGGGGGGCGAAGGCTGCGGAAAATCCACGCACATCGACCGTTTGGTGACTCGGCTGCGGCAAGACGGTTGTCAGGTCCTGGTCACCCGCGAGCCGGGTGGAACGGATGTGGGCGAGCAAATTCGCCATATTCTTCAATACAGCAAGCAGTCTGCCGCCATGGTTCCTGAGACCGAACTGATGCTCTTTTGCGCCAGCCGTGCGCAGCTCGTTCGCGAGGTCATCGAACCCGCCTTGAATGACGGCCGCGTCGTTATCTGCGACCGTTTTTTCGACTCGACGACTGTCTATCAGGGCGTCGGGAGGAAGATCGCGCCGTCAGCCGTTTCTGCAATCAACAAGTTTGCAATCGGTGCGAATCTGCCCGACCTCACGCTCGTGATCGACCTCGACCCGCGCATTGGTTTGGAACGGGCCCGCGGCCGCGAGTTGTTCGACCGCATGGAGAACCAGTCGTTGGAATTCTACGATCGTGTCCGGCAGGGCTACCTCGAACTCGCCAAACGCGACGCCCACCGCGTCAAGGTGATTGATGGCGGCCGATCCATCGAAGTAATCGAGAAACAAATTTGGGATTTGGTGAAGAGTGTCCTTTAGCGATCTCCATGAACAAAAGGCCGTGGCCGAGCAACTGCACCGCAGCCTGCAGCGCGGACGTCTCGCGCACGCTTACTTGTTCACCGGGCCGCGCGGCAGCGGCAAGGAAGCCATGGCGCGGACGCTGGCGAAGGCGCTGAACTGCACGGAAAAAGACCACGATAGCTGTGACCACTGTGATTCGTGCCGACGCATCGACGAAGGCGCGCATCCCGATGTGTATTGGGTGCGGCCCGAGTCGAAGGGCCGCCGGATCCAGGTCGAACAGATGCGCGAGTTCATGAAAGCCGTGAATCTGCGTTCTTCGATGGGCGGAGTAAAGGTCGGGATTATCGTGGACGCCGATTGCCTGGGCGAGGAAGCGGGCAACGCGTTCCTGAAAACCCTTGAAGAACCACCCGCGCAGACCGTGATCGTACTGCTTACCGCCGATCCGCAACGCCTGTTGCCCACGATCCTGTCGCGTTGCCTGAGAATTTCGTTCGGCCCGACGACCGAACGCGCCACATCGCCTTACCGTACGCAACTCCTGCCGCTCCTGGCCAAGTTTTCAACGACCGGCGAGCAAAGGGTCGCCAACACTTATCAATTGCTGGCGGAGCTAACCGCACTGCTGCAGGAAATCCGCAAAGAAACGCGCGCCCGGGTCGAGGCTGAGATGAACCTGGACCGGTATGAGGAATTGGAGCCAAAAGTGCGTGAGCGCCTGGACGAACAATTGGAGGCGCGCGTCGAGGGCGAATACCGGGCCGCCCGGGAGCGGTTACTGGAGGAGATGTACAGTTGGTTTGGCCATCTGCTGCTGTGCGTCGAGAGCGCGGACGACAAACTCCTTGCGCATCCAGACCAAGCACCTGCGGTCCGACGCGTGGCGACGGGGTTGACCTACCCGCAAGCGTGCCAGGACCTCGAGGCCATCGAGCAAATCCGTGACTCGCTTTCCCGCAATATCTCTGAGACCCTCGCGTTCGAGGTGGGCCTGCTGAAGTTGGCGCAGTAGAGCGCAAAGTCGGGATCAACGGAATGAAACGGCTCAAGAACTGGTTTGTGTTTGGACTGGCGACAGTGGCGTTTCTGGCGCCGCTGAAATTTGGCACGCCCGTGATCATCCAGGCGTCGGCCGCATTTCCGCAGGACAGCTTTGAGTGGCGGTACCTTCCCTGGCCGAATGAATTGATCATCCTCTTCATCTTCGCGAGCTTCATCTGGCTCGTGCTCGACCGCGGTCGCACGCTGGCGCACGTGGATTTGCTGTTCACCCTCCCATTGTTCTTTCTGCTGACGCAGGCGCTCGCGGTGCCGGAAACCATCTGCCCCCAAGTGACGATTGACACCCTGCTGTTGTTTGCGGCCGGGGTTCTCCTGTTTTATGTCGGTGCGTGGTACGTGCGTGATGGCGCCGCGACCGCACAGATTTTCGGAGGATTGACACTGGCGACGTTGTTCGTGTGCCTGTTGGCGATGCGCCAGCATTTTGGCGGCCTGGCGGAATCGCGCGCGTACGCGGCGCTGTACATCGATCCGGCGCATGTGCCCAGGGATTTCCTGTTGCGCATGACCAGCAACCGCGTCTTCGGATCGCTCGTGTACCCGAACGCACTGGCCGGATTCCTCGTTGTGGCCTTCGCGCCAACGCTGGTGTGGATTTGGGTGCGGGCCCGAGGCTGGGATGCGCGGGTAAAATGGATCGCACTGACATTCGCCGCTGGGGTCATGCTGTTTTGCCTCGTGCTGACGGGATCGCGGGGCGGATTCATGGCGTTTGGCGCAACGGCTCTGGCGGTTTTCTTATGCTGGTCTCCAGGAGGAGGACAACGGACGGCAGGCGTACTCATTGGCCTCATCGTGGCACTGGCGGCTGTCTTCCTGCTCGGGCAGCACGCTGGGTTTCTCCATTTCGGCACCACGAGTTTGGAATCGCGGATGGATTATTGGCGGGGCGCGGTTGCGATTGCCAGGGACCACCCATGGGTGGGGACCGGTCCCGGCACATTTGGATCAATTTACCCGAAGTACAAAATCGCGCTGACAGAGGATGCGCAGGCCGTCCACAATAGCTTCCTGCAGATGTGGTCGGACTCGGGCGTGTTGGCGTTTGTCGCTTTTGCTTTGTTGTGGATTATCGCAGTGCGGGACTCGTACCGGCTGGCACGGCAGCGAATCGGCGACGCCGCGGCGATGGCGGTCTGTGGGGCCCTAACGGGCTGGTCCGTACACGGGTTGGTGGACTTTGACCTGTACGCGCCCGGCGTGGCGCTTCCCGCCTTTATACTCCTCGGTACCGTGCAAGGTCTAAAGGAGTTGCCAAGAACCGACTCGGTCACCCCGCGA
This sequence comes from Verrucomicrobiia bacterium, assembly GCA_035577545.1. Taxonomy (NCBI): domain Bacteria; kingdom Pseudomonadati; phylum Verrucomicrobiota; class Verrucomicrobiia; species Verrucomicrobiia bacterium. The sequence goes on along the minus strand of DATLVI010000022.1, from coordinate 38,167 downwards.
CGGCGGGAAAACTGGTTCGTCGGCGCGATCTGCACTGCTGTGCTGGTTGCGGTGTTGTGGACGGAGGGTCGGGCCCTAACTGCGGATTTTTTGCGCGCACGAGCCCAAGAATTAGCGGCTACCAATCCGCTGCAAGCCCTCAAGGCAGCCAAGCGTGCGGCAGACCTGGTGCCTTGGAATTCACATTTTGAATCCGGTGTCGGTGACCTGGCGTTTCTGGCTGGCAAACCTGACGAAGCCATCATCGCCTACCGCGATGCCATTGAGGACGACCCGTATCGGGCATCCGGTTGGTGGCGGCTCGCAGAGGCAAAAAGGGCGACGCATGGGATTGATGCGGAAGTGCTTCAGCTTCTTCGCAAGGCGGTCGAACTGAACCCGACGAATGCACGCTATAGTCGGGCACTTGCGACCGTCGAGGAAAGCGTTAGACAATCCCGTCCCGCTTTGCTAGAGTCCGAACCCGCCAAGGAAGCAGGATCCTCCAAGTAATAGACGTACCTTGGTGATGGCAAGCTGGGCGTTGTGCCGAGGCGCTGGTTTGACAAATAGATAGCGAGTGGATAAAACGTCGCCCCTTTTCGGTCTGAAAGAGGATGGAACCATGGAACTGGAACAAATAAAGGCGATAGTCGCCATGATGAAGGACAATGACCTTTCCGAGTTCTCAATGGAACAGGACGGGTTGAAAATCCGCATCAAACGCGGCCCCGATGAATTTCAACAGACGGTGACCCTCCCGCCGTCCGTTCCAGCCCAGTCGGCGGCTGCTTCCACTCCGGTTCAAGCGGCCCCGCCCGCTCCCGCCGTGCCCGCAACAGTTCCACCCGCGGCCGACATCGAGCACATCACGTCGCCAATGGTTGGCACCTTTTACCTCTCCCCATCACCGGACGCGCCGCCATACGTGGAGGTCGGCCAGGAAGTTGACCCAGAGACGGTCGTCTGCATCGTTGAGGCGATGAAGGTGATGAATGAGATTAAGGCCGAAGTGAAGGGCGTCATCACTGGCGTCGTGGCCGAAAACGCCAAACCCGTCGAATTTGGTCAGAAGCTGTTCGCGGTGCGCGTCAAATAGCGCGCCCGCCGCATTGTCCCGGTCCCAGCGAGTTTACGTCGCCATGTTCGACAAAATCCTGATAGCCAATCGCGGTGAAATCGCCGTGCGCATCATCCGCGCCTGCAAAGAGCTGGGCATTCGCACGCTCGCCGTCTACTCAAAGGCGGACGCCGACTCGTTGCACGTGCAGTTGGCGGACGAGGCGATTTGCATCGGCAATGCACCCAGTAAGGAAAGCTACCTCAAGATCGACCGGATCATCAGCGCCGCGGAGGTTGGCGACGTCGAGGCCATTCACCCGGGTTACGGGTTCCTGTCCGAGAATGCGCACTTTGCCGAAGTTTGCGAGAACTGCAACATTAAGTTCATCGGCCCGGCCAGTCCATCGATCCGTTCAATGGGCGATAAGGTCGCCGCCCGTGAAACGATGCGCAAGGCTGGTGTCCCCGTTGTGCCCGGCAGCGACGGCCCCGTTGAGAATGAGCAGGACGCTCTCAAGATTGCCCGCCGGATCGGCTACCCGGTCATCGTGAAGGCGGCGGGCGGCGGCGGCGGGCGCGGCATGCGCGTGGCCCACAACGACCCGGCCCTTGTCAAAGGCTATCATACGGCCCGTTCCGAGGCCGAACACGCCTTTTCCAATTCCGCCGTTTACATCGAGAAGTATATCGAGAATCCGCGCCACATCGAGTTCCAGATCCTGGCCGACCGCAAGGGACGGACCATCCATCTCGGCGAGCGCGACTGCAGCTTACAGCGGCGGCACCAAAAACTCCTTGAAGAATCGCCCTCACCCGCTATCACCAGCGACCTTCGCAAACGGATGGGCAAGGCGGCGATCAAGGCGGCGCAGGCTGTCGGCTATATCAACGCGGGCACCATCGAATTTCTGCTCGATGCGAGTGGCACGTTCTTCTTCATTGAGATGAACACGCGCATCCAGGTCGAGCATCCCGTCACCGAGGAGGTCACGGGCATCGACATCGTGAAGGAACAAATCCGCGTCGCCGCCGGCGAAGAACTGGGTTACGACCAGAAGGACATCCAATTTGCAAAACACGCTGTCGAATGCCGCATCAATGCGGAGGATCCTTTTAACAATTTCCAGCCCTGCCCCGGCCGCATCGAATTCCTCCACGTGCCGGGCGGCCACGGTGTGCGCGTGGACACGCACGTCTACGCCGGCTACGTCATCCCGCCGTATTATGACTCGATGATAGCCAAGTTGATTTGCTACGGTCGGGACCGCCGGGTGGCGCTGGATCGTATGGCGCGAGCCTTGGATGAGTTCATTATTCGCGGGATCAAAACGACAATCCCGTTGCACAAACTGATCTTAAAGGACCCGAATTTCCGTCGGGGGCGTTACTCGACGAGTTTCGTGGAACGGCTCTTGGCGGCCAGCCAGCCGTTGGTGCCGCCGAAGCCGGAAGAACCAAAACCCGCGCGCGCGGGCACCCCGGAATGATCGAAAGGGTTTGACCAGGATATTATGAAAAAGATCGCGATGCTGACGGGGGGCGGCGACTGCCCCGGACTGAACGCAGTGATTCGTGCGGTGACGCGCAAGGGCTTGGTGGAAGGCTATGAGGTGCTGGGCTTCCGCAACGGCTGGGCCGGCGTGCTCAAAGGCGATTACTTCCCGCTCACACGCGAGCGCGTGTCGGGCATCCTGCACCTCGGCGGCACGATCCTCGGCACCTCGCGCACCAACCCGACTGACGAGCAGCTCGAGACGATCACCAAACATGTCAAGAGCATGGACCTCGCCGCGCTCGTGGCCATTGGTGGCGACGACACCCTCAGCGTCGCCTCGCGCCTGCACAAGCGGGGCATTCCGGTCATCGGCGTGCCCAAGACCATCGACAACGATATTGACGGCACCGACCAGACGTTCGGGTTTGACACGGCAATCAACATTGCCGCCGAAGCGCTCGACCGGCTCCACAGCACCGCCGAGTCGCACAGTCGCGTGCTGGTGGTGGAATTGATGGGACGCCAAGCGGGCTGGATCGCGCTCGAAGCCGGCATGGCCGGCGGCGCCGACATGATCTTGTTGCCCGAATTCCCCATGTCCCTGGCCGAGATTTGCAAGATCATCAAGCAGCGCCAGGCGGGCGGGAAGAATTTTTCCATCGTCGCGGTCGCCGAGGGTTTCAAGCTCGACGGCGCCGAGGTCACGGCGGTCAAGGAACTCGACGCGTTCGGTCATGCCCGTCTCGGCGGCATCGGCGAAGTGCTTTGCCGCGAAATTGAGAGACTCACGGGCATCGAAAGCCGTGGCGTGGTGTTGGGCCACATTCAACGCGGCGGAACGCCCAGCGCCTACGACCGCGTGCTCGGCACGCGCTACGGCGTGAAGGCGGTCGATCTCGCGATGGAGGGCCAATTCGGCAAAATGGTCTCCCTGCGCGGTCCAGAGGTTGTCGGGATTGACATCGATTCGATCCTCACCGAGGTGGTCGATAAGAAAACCGGCCAGCGGAAACTGCGCGTACGCAACCGTTGTGTGCCGCAAGAACTCTACGATGTCGCAAAGGTCTTTTTTGGTTGATGTCAAAAACCCGTCTCGCCACGTGCCGTTTGTACGGGTTCATCGATACGGCGTATATCGAGGACCTTGATCCCGGCGACGTCGCGCGCGAGCTGATCGCCGGCGGCGTGGACATCATTCAGGTGCGCGCCAAGGAGAAGTCGCACGCCGATCGTGTCGCTCTTGCGCTGAAGGTTGTCTCCGCGGCGTTTCAATACAAGGTACTCGTCATCATCAACGACGACATCGAGGCGGCCTTTGAGGCGGGTGCGGACGGGGTGCATCTCGGTCAGGAGGATTGGGCTGCGATTCCACGGGAAGAACGGGCCGAACGACTGGCAAATATGCGAATCGTTGGCCTCAGCACGCACTCGCTGGATCAAGCGCTCGCAGCCGAACGAGACGGCGCCGACTACCTCGGTGTTGGCCCCGTTTTTCCAACGGCCACCAAACCCGGCGTCAAACCCGTGGGCGTCGAGTTGGTGCGCGAAGTCTCCGCGCGCGTGAAAACCCCGTTCTTTGCGATCGGGGGTATCACCTTGGACAACATCGGCGAGGTCCTGGAGGCGGGTGCGACGCGCGTGGCAGTCGTCTCCGCGATCTTGCAAGCCTCCGACAAAACGGAAGCCGCTGCCGCATTTGGAAAACGATTGGAGAAACTGCAGCTCCGAATGAATTCGGTGCCGCCAGGGAGATCAGGATGAGTCTTCTTATTACAGGTTCCGTAGCGCTGGACAGCGTCAAGACGCCACTTCAGGAACATCGCGATCTACTGGGTGGATCGGCCAGTTACGCCTCGGTAGCGGCGAGTTTTTTTGGGCCCGTCCAGATGGTCGCAATTGTCGGCACGGACTTCCCCGAAAAATATCTCGCCCTCTACCGCAAACACGGTATCGATATCGATGGCCTGCAGATAGCCGACGGCAAAACATTTCGCTGGAGTGGCGAATATGAATGGGACCTGAACAACCGGCGCACCCTGTCGGTCAACCTGAACGTCTTCGAGTCGTTCCAGCCCAGGCTGCCCGAAAGCTACAAACGTACGCCGTACGTTTTTCTCGCGAATATCTCGCCGCAACTACAGGCGCATGTGCTCGCGCAGGTTGCGGCTCCGAAGTTTATCGTGGCCGACACGATGGACTTGTGGATCGAGACGCAACGCGAGGCACTGACCGAGTTGTTGCGCCAGATTGATTGCCTGGTGCTGAATGAGAGCGAGGCGCGCGAGTTCACGAAGGAAGCCAGCCTCATCAAGGCGGGCCGCCTGCTCCTGAATATGGGCCCGAAATACGTGGTCATCAAAAAAGGAGAGCACGGTTGCCTGCTCTTTGGGAAGGATTTCTTCTTCAGCGCGCCGGCCTACCCACTCGAAGATATACACGACCCGACCGGCGCGGGCGATTGTTTCGCGGGCGCGTTCACGGGCTACCTCGCGCGCGCGAATCACATCGATCCCAAGTCACTCCGTAAAGCGGTCATCTACGGGAGTGTCATCGCTTCCTACTGCGTGGAAGATTTCAGCCTCACCCGCCTGGAGTCGATCACCGAACCGCAAATCAACGAGCGCTACGGCCTGTTTAAATCGATGAGCCACTTCGACGTGGCTTAGAACCCGGCCCGCTCGATCTCGCTTTCACCAAAAAGTATTTCACGCGCCTTTTCGAATTCGTCTTCCGGGACGGCCACGCGTGTGTCACGGGCCAGGTCGTCAAGGTTTGGCTTGGTGTCCTTTTCTTCCATCTGCGGATGCAGATCCCACTTCTCGAGCACCAACACGACCATTTCGGATTTGATGGCCTGGCCTTCAAACACAATCCGTAGACCCATTGCCGTTCTCCAATTCCACGAAAAGATGCAGCAGGTACCCGAGTAGATGGATCCGCAGCGCGGCCAAATGCTTTGGCTCTTGCGGGTCGAAATCCTGGCGTTCCATATCCTCCTCGTCGATCTTGTGGACTTCGGCGAGGATCAGGCGCGTCTGGTTAAGGGCGCTCATCCACGCGTTGAGATGCTCGACGGGAAACGTAACTTCGTAAACTTCGGGATCTCCCTGATTGCCCGTCAGCGTGGTCAGGTCGCGCGTCACGGTTTCCGCCGCGGAGACGAACAGATGGCGCAATTCGGGACTGACCATCTGCTGCCATTCCTTGTTGATCCCGGCGTCGGCCAGGGTGGGATTGGGGAAGAGTCGGGCAGACGCACCCGGCCCATCGCGCATTTCCAGGATTTCAGGCATTTCGCGAAGCATCACGGCCAGCATGGTCGTCAGTCCACCAATGCGGACATGCTTTTCATCGAGCCGTTCGATGTGCAGGTCGATCACGTTTCCGATTTCTCCATCGTGGCCAGCAATTGATACCCGTGAAGTTGGTGGACGTAGTGTTCCGCTTGCTCACGACCGCCCGACCACACCAGCGAACGCCCCAAGTTGTGCACTTCCAGCATCATTTTCTTCGCCTTGGCCCGTGGGTACCCGAAGACCCGCATCAGCACCATGGTGACGTAGGTCATCAGGTTGATGGGATCATTGTGGACGACGACGTTCCAGGGCGTGGAAAGTTCCGACTTGGTAATGGTCTCGACAATTTGGATGACACCGGGCTGTCCCGTGGCGTTCGAAGGCGTCATATTCCCGGTACCATACCAAACCCGCCCGCCTTTACCAACTTTGGCTTGATTTGAAAGAAGAAACGGCGAGAATACGTGAAGTCTTGCGGGCGTAGCATAGTGGTAATGCACTGGCTTCCCAAGCCAGCTAGGTGGGTTCGATTCCCATCGCCCGCTCCAATTTCAATAAGTCATAGATGGCCGCTTCTGATGGGCCCTGCGTTTGGTTGATTCACCCCGGTTCTCGTCCTTGGTGATTGGTGAGATGAGCCTTGAACTGGGACTCTCAATGCTCTATCTTAAGTGCAGCTTCTCGGTCTTTGAGATTCGGCGGGCGGGTTAGAGGAACAGGGGTTCCAGTGGTCGAGCCCACAAACCATCAACCCCGTCATCTTGAAGACTGATCAGTCGAAAACTGAGGGCGGCGCATTCAACCGAGTGCGCCGCTTTCATTTATTTTTCGCGGTGGGATTGGAAATGGAGACCCCTTCCCGTTGCGCGCAAACTGGTGGCATCAACCGAACGGATGGGGACCCATCGTTAGGACTTTTCGGCAGCTTGGGAGTCGGCAGTGGCAAAGGATTGGAGAGTCGAGACTTGCCCATTTGATCCCCGCTACTACCCCACCTCGACTCTCCGCTGCAACCTAAGCCCAATTACCAGGAAAGCAACTGATACATTGCTCACTTCAATTATCAGAAGCCGCAGATTCTCGCAGCCGGCGGTTGGCACCGGGGAGTTCTTTAAGTTCGTCGCGTGAAACCTGGTGTAACTGTCATCGCCCGCGTCGATTTTCTCAGAGAATTTGCCCCCAGAAAAGCTATTGCACTTTGGAACGCGGCTGCTTATATTCTTTGTGAAAATTTTCTCAAAGTGGTCGCGTCGGGTTGGATCAAATAGAAGACAACGGTCATGGCGTATTTCATTACAGACACTTGCATCGGCTGCACCGTCTGCGAGTTGAAGTGTCCCGTGGACACTATCAGCGGCAAGTCCAAGGAATTGTACGTCATTCATCCCGAAGGTTGCATCGATTGCGGGGTGTGCGCCATTTACTGCCCGGTCTCCTGTATCCAGGACCAATACGGCAATCTCGTCACCCGCATCAAGCCGAGCCAAATCCCGAAGGCGAAGGTCATTGTGGACGACTGCACTGGCTGCGAGTTCTGTGTGGACATCTGCCCGTTCGACTGCATTTACATGAAGGAAGACCCTACGCACACGGGGTCGGGCCACTATAAAGTGGCCGAGGTCGTGGCGGAGGAATGTGTGGCATGCCGCCTTTGCGAGATCGTCTGCGACAAGGATGCCATCATCGTGCCGAATGCTCCGACGCATCGGGCGGCGATGTTACCCTCGCAGTTGGAGAAGCATTAGTTCTTTCAAATGAGTGACGCAAAGCAGTCAGGGGAAGCGCCTTCGTCGGGCGTGGCGGAACTCCCGGAGGAGAAGTCGACGTTTGCTACGCTGGCGGTACAACTGTTCGTGATTCCGCTGGCGGTCGTGCTGTTCTGCGTGGCGGTGGCCGGGCTGTTCATGTGGCTGACTGCGGAGCGCAAGGGGCTGGATGACTACCTGGGCGCGTTGCGCGCCAGTTCGGGCGAACAACGTACCCGTCAGGCGCAGTACCTGTTGAATTACATCCAGGACTCGAAGCGTTGGCAGGGGATTTTCGACGTCACGGCCCAGATCAGCGCGGATCGCGAGCAGTTTCTCGCAAAAAACCCGCACGCTGTCGCCGACATCGTGCAGGTCTTCACCGAGTCGAAAGGTCAGGATCCGAAGACGAGGCGGTACCTGGCGTTGGTCCTCGGTTTGTTGGGGGATCGCCAGGCTGTCACAACCTTGCGCGCGGGGCTTGATGACGGGGACGCAGAAACGGTGAAGAATTGCCTGTGGGCGCTGGGCCGGCTTGACGACGAAGCTTCGGCCACGCGGATCATCGAGTTGACTCACAGCGACGAACAGTCGGTACGCCTGATGGCGGTCTATGTACTCGGGTCGATGACCAGTCCGGCGGCGCAGGGCGTGTTGGAGGCGTCACTCAACGATCCGGACGAACTGGTGAAGTGGAACGCAGCCTTCGGGCTGGCAAGCAAGGGCAACGCCGCCGCGTGGGATGTGCTGGCGAGGTTGCTTGACAAGGAATACGTTGACCGTGTTACTCAGTTGATGCCAAAGGAGGGTCGCCCGCTGGCAGAGAACATCCAGCGGTATCGGGTGGCGGCGGTAATGTGGGTGGCGAAACTGGATCCGTCGAAGGCCGCCCCGTTGCTGGACAAGATGAGCGCCGGCGAAACAGATTTGCGGGTGCGCAATGCTGCGATTCAACAGCTTAATAATCTGAGACATAAGTAGCCATGGCAGAGATGAAATTCGTGGGAGCGGACAAACCCCAGCAGGGGCAGACATTAAGTCCGCGTGAAGAAGCGGTGCGGCGGTTGAAGGCCAAAGGGATCCTTGATCCCTCGGGCCAGCCGATGCCGCGCCGGCAATTCTTTATCAGCCTTGCACTCGCGTGGGCGACATTCGCCGCGGCGCTCGGAGGCGGGTTGACCGCGCTCTTTGCGTTCATGGTGCCGCGCATTGATTTTACCCGCATCGATGTCTTCAAGGTTGGACCACCGAGCAATTTTGCGCCCAACACGGTTGATGAATCGTTCAAGGCGGCTCATCGTGTCTGGGTCGTGAACCACGAAAGCCGCATCTTTGCGGTGCAAGCGGTGTGCACGCACCTCGGCTGCACGCCGAACTGGATGGAAGGCGAACGCAAGTTCAAGTGCCCATGTCACGGCAGCGGCTACACCATCGACGGTATCAATTTTGAAGGCCCGGCGCCGTTCCCGATGCGGCGCTACGAAGTCACCCTGGCGGACGACGGTCAAATCGTTGTGAACGAAGGGCGGTTGTTCTTTTGGGAAAAGGGCGAGTTCGACGATCCGCGCGCTTTCGTAACCGTTTAAAGAGCCATGCTCAACAAACTCAAGAACGCAGTCCTGGATTCGCAGATCAAGAAATCGATCTTTCGCGTCGGCATCCCGAATACCGACCGCAAACGCGTGCTCATCGTCCTCGGGAACGTGTTCCTGCACTTGCACCCGACGAAAGTCCGCACGAGCGGTGTGAAGCTACGCTATACGTGGTGCGCCGGCGGCCTGAGTTTCTTTCTTTTCCTGGTGCTCACACTGACGGGCGTGCTCCTGATGTTTTATTATCGCCCCACGGTAGAAGGCGCGTACGTGGATATGCTCGACATCCGTTCGCAGGTCCCGTTCGGCATCATGCGGGAATTGCACCGCTGGAGCGCCCATGCCATGGTCATCATGGTCATGGTGCACATGTTCCGTGTGTTCATGACGGGCAGTTACAAACCACCGCGTGAGTTCAACTGGGCGATTGGCGTGCTTTTGCTGGTCCTTACTTTCCTGCTTTCGTTCACCGGCTATTTGCTACCCTGGGACCAGCTCGCGATCTGGGCGATCACGGTCGGTTCGAACATGGCGAAGGCCACGCCGTTCATGGGCGCGGGCGGGCCGTTCGCGGACTTTTTACAGATTGGCGGCGTGCCGCTCGTCCATCCGGGTGATGACGCGCGGTTCATGCTGATTGGCGCCAAGGAGCTTGGCGGCACCACGTTGTTGCGATTTTACGTGTTGCACTGCGTCGGCATCCCGCTCATTGCGGCCGTGTTGATGGCGGTGCATTTTTGGCGCATCCGCAAGGATGGCGGCATCTCGGGGCCGCTCTAGACGTCAGAACAAAAGCGGTCAGAGTTTTCAATGGAACAAGCAGCGGCAAGTCATGGCGTTTTATTCGAGGCATTCAAGGCGGTGGCCAATGTGCTGGCCACCCCGTGGCTGAGCTTTTCCCTTACCACTGTCGGGCTATTGCTCCTGCTGCGCTTCCGCCGTTACGTTTTCAACTGGTGGATCGGCATCCTTGCTCTCGTGATTGAGGGCGGCGTGATTATCTGGGGGATGAAGGACCCGAACTTTGCGCTCATCGTCGGCAAACCGGACAACGTGCCGATCACGGCGATGTTGTTCATCTCCACGTTCGTGCTCTGGCTCGCGATGACGCAGGCCGTGAACAACGACCGTCGCGTAGAGCAAAAGCTGCCGCCGGACGAAAAGGAAACTTCCGGCCAAAAAACCTGGGTGTGGCCCGACCTGCTTTACATTGAATTCATTTCCCTGATCATCTGCTCGATTGTGTTGATTCTTTGGGCAATTTACCTGCGCGCGCCACTCGAACAACCCGCCAATCCCGCCGCCACGCCCAATCCATCCAAAGCGCCATGGTACTTCCTCGGATTACAGGAAATGCTTGTATACTACGATCCCTGGTACGCGGGTGTCGTGTTGCCGAGCATCATCGTCGTTGGATTGATGGCGATTCCCTACATAGACACCAATCCGAAAGGCGGCGGCTACTTCACGTTCGCCGAGCGGAAATTCTCGATTGGAATCTTCTTATTCGGTTATCTCGCGCTGTGGGTGTTCATGATCATCACGGGCACCTTCCTGCGCGGCCCGGGCTGGAATTTCTTCGGGCCATTCGAGTACTGGGACCCGCACAAGATCGTCGCGCTCAATAACGTGAATCTTTCCGACTACGTGTGGGTGAAATGGTTCCAATGGATTTACCAGAAGACGCACATCGAGTGGTTCAACCAGGGGCTGCCCCAGGTTCGCAACGCGATCCCGCAATTGCTTCCGCCGGATTTCCTGACAGTCGGTTGGCATGACAGCACCTGCCGCGCATTTGTCATTGAAGTTGGTCACGCCATCAAGCGCGAGTTCGCCGGCCTCCTGTTTCTGGCCTTTTATTTCCTCGCCCTGCCGGGCATCCTCGCCAAGACGATTTTGAAGAAGTTTTACGAACAGTTGGATTTTGCGCGCTACAGCGTGTTGGTGATGTTGTTCCTCACTATGTTCACGCTGCCGCTGAAAATGGTGCTGCGCTGGACGATGACCCTGAAATACTTCGTGGACACTCCGTGGATCAAGTTCTGAGGCGATGAGAAACCAACCAGAAACCCTCCACGAGTACAGCATTCCGCGCCTGCACTGGTGGTTCCTGCTCAGCGGTTTCGTGTTCCTCTTGAGCCTCGTATTGATGATTTGGGTCGATTACTCCGGCGGCTATGCTCCCTGGCTCGCCCTACATGGTGATCGCGAGTGGAAAAACTACCAGCGTCAATTCTACGCGCTGGATATGAAACGCATAGCGGCGGACGCCAAGGCCGCCGAGGTCAAGGCTAACGAGGCCGGCCTGTCCAAGATGCAGGACGACCTGGCCAAGACGACACGGGAGTTGGAGGGAAAAAAGCCTGAGGAAGCGAAGTTGCAGGCCGCCGTGGACCAGGCAAAGGTGGAGGACGACCTGATTACGCGCCAGTTTACCATGGATAAGGCCCTGCGCGACCAGTATCGATCCTTGTACGAAGAGGCGCTTGAGCGCAACAACATGAATATGGACGCACCCGAAGTGCGTGAGTCAAAGGACAAAGCCGAGTCGCAAAATGAACTTGTGGCGAAACTCGATCTTCGCAAACAGCAGGCCGATGCCAAACTCCAAGCGGCCAAGGACAATCAGGCCGCGCTGATGGGTCACGAAAGTGAGCTGCAGCACAACATCAAGCGCCTTGACGACGGCATCAAACTCCTGACCACCCGCTACAAGCAACTCGACAGCGCATTGGTTCAAGGCGTCGTCAATGCACCCGTCATCGAATTCGCTGCGGGGACTATCAAGGTCGAACAGATCATCGCCGATAAACATCACACCGATGTGAACTTCGCCACCGTCCCGCGCGTGGATCGCTGCATTATGTGCCACAAGGGCATCGACCGGAAGGACCCGACACCGGAAGACCGCGACTGGCGTGCCAAGAACAAGATCGACGTTATCGAGTGGTCGAAACAGCCACAACCACTTCGTAACCATCCGCAAATGGATTTGTTTGTCGGCGACACCTCGCCGCATCCGGCCAGCACCTATGGGTGCACCGTCTGCCATTGGGGCTGGGACCGTGAAACAACCTTTTCGCGTTCCGGCCACACACCGGATGCGGAAGTGAAACAGCCGTACATCTTCGACGCCTTGACGAAACAGTGGGTGAAAGCCTCGAAAAGGGAGGATGACGAGGATGAGGATGCGAAGGCGCAAAAGACGGCAGTGCCGAAAGCCAACGTCGTCGAAATGACCCAGAAGGTTGCGTGGCAGAAGAATCACAACTGGGAAGAGGAAGAATTTCTCATGCAGCCGATGCGTTCGGCAAAGTATGTGCAAGCCAGTTGCCTGAAATGCCACAATGCGCAGACCAACCTGAAAGGCGGCGAGAAACTGGATCATGGCCGCCGCCTCATCGAGCAACTCGGCTGTTGGTCGTGCCATAAGATGAGGCAAATGGAAACCTACACGACGCACCACGTCGCCGCAGGCGAAGACTTCGAAGGCCTTTGTAAGTTTTACGACGTGAATGCCGACGACGTGCGCCGGCTGAATGGCTTCCCGCAGGAAGTTTCGTTGACGATTGGGCAGGAAGTATATATCCCCATCCGCACGTTGCGCAAGCCGGGCCCAAGCCTTTACAAGGTGGCCAGCAAAACGAACAAAGAATGGATGCGCAAGTGGCTCGCCAATCCCGTTGATTTCCGCCCGAACACCTACATGCCGCGTTTCTGGGGACTCGACAATAACTCAGGCACACCCGATCGCGATGCCCGCAATGCCGTCGAGATCAACGCGATCGCAGAATATCTTTTTGCCGTCAGCGACCAATCGAAGTATCCCGAGCCGACGGTCCAGGGTGACACCGAGAATGGAAAAAAGCTCATCGGTCAACTCGGTTGCATGGGTTGCCACGCCATCGACGAGAAGTTGATGGACATCAAGGTGCCGGGGTCGCTCAAGCAATACATGGATGATTGGCAGTACCGGCGGTTGCGCTCGCAAGGGCCGCAATTGGCTGGCGTGGGCAGCAAGACAAGCGTCAACTGGCTCTTCGCCTGGTTGAAGGACCCGAAGCAATACCATCCGCGGACGAAGATGCCGAATTTGCGTCTTGGCGACCAGGAGGCATCAGACGTCGCCGCGTACCTCGCTAGTCTTCACAACGAAAAGACTGACCAGGAAACATTGCCGGAAACGAAAGCCGATCTTCTCGACAGGGAGACAGTCGAGTACCTCCAGGTGACATTGCCGGTGCAAGAAGCGAAGCAGAAGATCAACAACCTCGACGATCTCATTGAGTTGTATTTCGTCGATGAAGAAACGATGAAGTACTATCAGGATCCCGCGCGGCTCGCCCGCGAGGAGGTCCAACTCAAAGCCCTGCGGAAGGAATTTGAGGAGACATTCGACGACGCGGTGGACCGCAAGGCGAAGAAGCTGGCCGCGCAGATCGAACAGGTAAAGTCGAAGATGCAGGCTGCCAAGCAGACGGTTGCCGCCATGCCGTTCACCGAGAAAAAGAACGTGTACCTGGGCAGCAAGCTGATTTCTCGGTACGGTTGCTACGCTTGCCACGACATCCATGGGTTCGAAACCGCCAAGCCCATCGGCACCGAATTGAGCGAGTGGGGCAGCAAGCCGGTCGATAAGCTGGATTTCGGCCTGGTGGACATCGAGAAGAACCGACTCTCCTGGCTGAAGCAGAAACTTCATGCGCCGCGTTCGTTTGACAACGGACGTATCGACGTGACGCGCATGCCGCAGGAATTGCTGAAGATGCCGAAATTCAACCTGACCGACGAGCAGATTGACCAGATCGTCACCGTCGTCTCCGGCATGACCGACGAGAAATTGACGCCGAATGAAGCGCGACAGTTGACGCCGGCGGAATTCCAGATCGAGCGCGGCCGCTGGACCGTGAAGGAATTGAACTGCATCGGCTGTCACATCGTCGAGGCGCAAGGCGGCGCGGTTCGCGCGACGGGCCTTGCGACGGGCATGGAGCCGCCGCTGTTGAGCGGCACGCCGACACAATTGCATCAGGGGCAGCGCACACAGCCCGATTGGCTGTTCCAATTTATCAAAGCGCCGCAAACCGGCCAGATTCGCCCGTGGCTACACGTCCGCATGCCGACCTTCGGATTGTCGGATGGCGAGGCCAACGTGCTCGTGAAGTATTTTGCGCTGCAAGGCGAGGCGCAGTTCCCGTATCAGTCACCGAAGATCAATACGTCGCCGGAACACCTGGCCGCCGGCAAACAATTGTTCGATCAGTTGAAGTGCGCGTTGTGCCACATTGTCGAGGGCAAAGCATTGGGCAAATCGGTCGCCGAGATTCCCGACGAAGACCTGCCACGATTGGCGCCGAATCTTTCCCAGGCGCACGAACGCCTGCAACGCGACTGGCTGGTAAATAAATGGCTCGTGGAGCCGTTGGCGCAGCAGCCGGGGACGCGCATGCCACAGTTCGAATACGGCACGGCCATTGCGCCGAATATCCTCGGTGGCGATGGACGCAAACAAATCGAAGCCCTGGTGGATTACGTGCTAACATTGGGCACATACGAGGAGACCGCTCAGGCAGCGCCCGCCCCCGCGCCGGTGGCGGCGCCGACGCAGCCGCAAGCGCGGCCATAGCGTGAATTTTCGTGCGGCGGAGAGCGTCTCAGTAGTAGCAAAACGAATCAACTTTGGCCTTGAAAAAGGTTGGTTCCAATAGAAGACTGGTCAATTATCGACTGAAGGAGAATGGAAATGAAATTATCAAAGTTATTGATGACGGTTGCCGCATCGTTACTGGTCGCCACAGTTTCGCAAGCCGCAGATTCGGCGTCGATCTCCGGCAAGATCACGTTTGATGGCAAGGCCCCGAAGCCGAAGAAGATCCCGACCGATGCGGATCCCAAGTGCGCCGCGATGCACGAGGATTCGCCGCTCATGACTGAAGAAGTGGTGGTCAATGCTGACGGCATGCTGAAGAATGTGTTCGTGTACATCAAGAGCGGCCTGCCGGACGGAAAGACCTACGACACGCCGAAGAATCCCGTCGTCCTGACGCAGGAGAAGTGCCACTATGCGCCGCACGTGTTTGGCATGATGGCCAAGCAGCCGCTGGAAATTGTGAATGCGGACGACACGTTGCATAACATTCACGCTCAACCGACGAAGAGCAAGGAATTCAATGTAGGCCAGCCCAACCAGGGGATGAAGACCATGCGCACCTTCGCTGAGCCCGAGGTCATGGTGCACTTCAAGTGCGACGTGCATCCGTGGATGTCGGCGTATGTCGGCGTGATGAGCAATCCGTTTTACAGCACGACCGGCGATGATGGTACGTTCTCGATCAAGGGATTGCCGGCGGGCGAATACGAAGTGGCTGCCTGGCATGAGAAGTATGGCGAACAGGTCCAAAAGATCAAAGTCGGTGACGGTGAGGCCAAGACCATCGACTTCAAGTTTTCAAAGCCCGCCGAATAGGGCGGGCCTGGCGTAATAGCTTGTCCGTTGAGGGTGTGGTTGGAAACGCCGACCGCACGCTCGAACGGTTTGTTTTTGGAGGGGAAGCAGATCAATGACAGAAGCGCATCATGAAGAGCATCACGATGAATTGCCGTTTTGGCGGCACTATATTTTCTCGACGGACCACAAAATCATCGGTATTCAGTACGGGCTGACCGCTCTGGTGTTTTTGTTTTTCGGCTTCTGCCTGATGTTGTTGATGCGCTGGCAGTTGGCCTATCCCGGCAAGCCGCTGCCGATTGCCTTCCTGACAAATTGGCTCGGGGAATCCCGGATGCCCGGTGGGGTGATGGCGCCCGAGTTTTACAACCAACTCGGCGCGATGCACGGCACCATCATGGTCTTTCTTGGCGTGGTGCCGCTGGCCGTGGGCGCATTCGGCAATTACCTGGTACCGCTGCAAGTTGGCGCGCAGGACATGGCGTTCCCCAAGCTCAACATGTCCAGCTACTGGGTGTATTTTATCGGCGGCGTGGTCATGCTCGGCAGCTTCTTTGTGTCCGGCGGCTCAGCGCAGTCCGGCTGGACCTCGTATGCGCCGCTTTCAGTTATCACCCCCCTCAGCCATTCACTTTTCACGGGCCAATCCCTGTGGCTGACCGGCATGGTGTTCCTCATCACCTCTTCGCTCCTCGGCTCGGTCAATACAATCACGACCATCATCCAGTTACGAGCAAAGGGACTGACGTGGATGCGGTTGCCATTTTTCGTTTGGGCACAGTTGGTCACGGGCTTCCTGCTCGTGCTGGCGTTTCCGCCGTTGGAAGCGGCGGGCGTGATGCAGTTGATGGATCGCATGGCGAACACCAGCTTTTTCCTGCCGAGCGGGCTGGTGGTCGGCGGCAAGGCGCTGAACGTCAGTGGCGGCGGCAGCGCGTTGCTCTGGCAGCATCTTTTCTGGTTTCTCGCGCATCCGGAAGTGTACGTGTTGATCCTGCCCGCGATGGGAATCGTCGCCGAGGTCATCGCCAACAACACGCGCAAACCGCTGTGGGGCTACAAATCCCTGGTCTATTCGGTGATCTTTCTCGGGTTCATGTCGTTCGTCGTCTGGGCTCATCACATGTTCCTGACCGGCATGGGCACGGCCATCAACGCCTTCTTCCAGACCACCACGATGATCATCTCGATCCCGTCAATCGTCATTCTGACGGCGCTGATCCTCTCGCTGTGGGGCGGTTCCATCCGGTTCAACGTGCCCATGTTGTTCGCCCTCGCGTTTCTGCCGATGTTCGGCATCGGCGGCCTGACAGGCCTGCCGCTCGGTTTGGCAAGCGCGGACATCCATTTGCACGACACGTACTACGTCATCGGCCATTTCCACTACGTTGTCGCGCCGGGGACGCTCTTCGCGCTCTTCGCGGGCATCTACTACTGGTTCCCGAAAGTCAGCGGCAAACAAATGAACGAGTTCCTCGGCAAACTCCACTTCTGGGGTTCGCTCGTCTTCATGAACGGCATCTTCATGCCGATGTTCATCGTGGGCATGGCGGGTGTATCACGGCGCCTGTACGACGGCGGCAGTTCCTATCTTCACGCCCAGAACGTCCTCTTCCTGAACAAGGTCATGTCGCACTCCGCGTGGGGCCTGGCGATTATTCAACTGTTCTTCATCGTGAATTTCTTCTGGAGCCTGTTCGCCGGTCGAAAGGTGACGAGCGATAATCCGTGGGAATCCACGACCCTCGAATGGGCCACGCCGACTCCGCCGCCGCACGGGAATTTTCTAAAGATCCCGGAAGTCTATCGCGGCCCCTACGAGTACAGCGTGCCAGGTGAAGAAAAGGATTTTCTTCCCCAGAATGAACCCGACAAGAAACCGGGCGACCCGAACAACCCAGGAAAGAAATAGATGTCTACTGCCATTGAGATTCCTTACAACTCGACCGAGCGACCGGATACCGGCCTGTACAATGCCAAACTGGGCATTTGGCTTTTTCTTGCCTCGGAAGTGATGCTGTTCGGCGCATTGTTCTCGACGTACGTGCTGTTGCGCACGGGCGCGGAGACGTGGGAACACGGCGCGGAATTCCTCAACGTCCCACTGGCCACGATCAATACGCTGGTGCTGATTATCTCCAGCGTGACGATGGTCATGAGTTGGGCCTCGTTGAAGATGAAGAATCTCGGCCGGTACAAGTTGTACATGGGCCTGACTATCCTGTGCGGCGCGATCTTCCTGGTC
This sequence comes from Verrucomicrobiia bacterium, assembly GCA_035577545.1. Lineage (NCBI taxonomy): Bacteria > Pseudomonadati > Verrucomicrobiota > Verrucomicrobiia > Verrucomicrobiia bacterium. The sequence continues at coordinate 20,305 of DATLVI010000022.1, read as the reverse complement.
ATTAAGGGATTTGAGTACGCGCATAAATTCGAGACCGGCCTGTGGCCGTCGACGAGCACATTCATGGCGATCTACTTCACGATGACCGGGCTGCACGGGTTGCACGTCATCGGCGGCATGATCGTCAATAGTTACCTCTGGGGGCCCGGCAGCAAGATGTGGCAGACCGACCCGGAACGCTTCACGAATCGGATCGAAGTCGCCGGTTTGTATTGGCACTTCGTCGATCTCGTGTGGATTTTCCTGTTCCCCGTCCTTTACCTTTTGCCAGGCAAATAGAATGGATCGAGATATCATGAGCGACACGCATCACGAAGACGTTCAAAGCCACGTGAAGACCTACATCAAAGTCTTTGTTGCGCTGGCGGTCGGCACGCTGATCACTGTGTTGGCCTCCAACATCCACCTTGGCATCATCCTCGGCATTATTGTGGCGTTGATCATCGCCACGGTCAAAGGTTCGCTGGTAGCGGCCTTTTTCATGCATCTCTCTGCCGAGCGAAAAATGATCTACTGGGTGCTCGTGCTCACGGCGACATTTGTGGTGGTGATGGTGGGGTTGATCATGTTTGCCCGTCAGGACCAGCAGGGACGTCAACAGGGGATTTTCGTCGTGCCACAAGGACACGTGCCGGCGCATCCGGCGGAGTAAACATGTCACTGAAGACGTTCCATATTATCTTCGTCACAATGGCCGTCCTGCTGTGCCTGGTTTTTGGCGGTTGGTGTCTCAACTCCGATTACGCGAAAGGACGCGCGGGGTATGCGATTACTGGATACGTCTCTTTTGGCTTTGGCGTGTTGCTGGTGTTGTACGAGATCATGTTTCTCAAGAATTTGAAGGAGAAGAAATAGGGCGATGAACGTCTTTCACCGGGCCAGGAAATTGGCGGTGTTCGCGCTGGTTGCCGCGATGGGTTTGTCGCCACGCCTGTTGCTGGCGTGCGCCGTCTGCTATGGGGCGCCCGGTGCGGCGCAGACGCGCGGCATGAATTTTGGAATTTTCACGATGCTGGGTGTCACGGGTGTGGTGCTGGGCGGGTTCGGCGGCCTGTTTTTCCGTTTTGCGCGACGGGCGCGCCGTCACAGTACGGAGCTGACACCGTAACGATTCAAGCGAAAAGGACTGAACCATGTTGCAGAAGCTTTTAGGACTACCGATCAATGCCTCCGACCGTGGGGCGGATATGGACTGGTTGATTTTGTACGTGCACATCCTGATGGTCGTGCTGTTCGTGGGATGGATTGCGTTTTTCCTATATACGCTTTTTCGCTTCCGCAAGGGGCGCAACCCCCGGGCGGATTACACCGGCGTCAAGACGCACGCCTCTTCCTACTTGGAGGTGGCCATTGCCGCGATTGAAGTCGTCCTGTTGGTTGGCATCTCGATTCCATTCTGGTCGTGGAAAGTCAGCGCGTTCCCGACCGAAGCGAACACGGTACACGTGCGTGTGATCGCCCAACAGTTCGCGTGGAACGTCCAATATCCCGGTCCCGACGGCGTTTATGGACACACCGACATCAAGCTGGTCAATGAGGAGTCGAATCCAATCGGTATCGATCGCAAAGGTGACCCACGTGCCAAAGACGACATCGTGACGCTGAACCAGCTTCACCTTCCCGTGAACCGCCCTGCAGTCATCGACATTACTACCAAGGACGTGATTCACAGCTTTTTCCTGCCCGTCATGCGCGTGAAGCAGGATGCCATCCCAGGCATGCTCATCCCTATTCACTTTGTCCCCACGAAGACCACCGAAGAAATGCGCGAGGAAGAGGCATTCAGCCTTACACTTCCTCCCACCAAGGACCTCGACCCCTATGTCTCGATGGAGGACTACAAGGCTGCCGATGGCACGGTATTGGCGAAAAAGGGACGCCTCATCAGCAAGGATGCGGCGGCGAAGCTGGTTGCCAGTGGCATTACCACGGTCCGCCTCGGGCCGCATTACCCGGCGGAAATTGCCTGCGCCCAGCTTTGCGGTTTGAGCCATTATCGCATGCGTGGTTATCTCACAATCGATAGTGAAAAGGATTACGCGGCGTGGGTGAAAGACCAGGAGGATTCGTTGGAGGAATAGCCTCCGGCGACTCATTGTTTGCGCTGATCAAGATGAACAATCACTTCCACCGTTGGCTGCACCGCTTCGCTTGTTTGTTGGCCTTTGCGACGTTCCTCCTCATTTGCGCGGGCGCGAGCGTGACCAGTCACCGCGCGGGCCTGGCGGTTCCCGATTGGCCAACCACATACGGCAGCTTTATGTTCTCCTTCCCGATATCAAAGTGGGTCGGCAACATCCGCTATGAACACGTTCACCGTCTGATCGCTAGCGTGGTCGGGATGTTGACCGTCGCCCTGACATTTTGGCTGGTGCGGAGGGAACAACGCCGCTGGGTGCGCCGCCTCGGCATCGCCGCCTTGGGCGTGGTGATTGCCCAAGGGGTTTTGGGCGGATTGACGGTGAAACTAATGCTCCCGCCACCAATCTCCATCGCCCACGCGAGCCTGGCGGAGGTGTTTTTCTGCATCACGATAGCTTTGGCGCTGGTCACCTCCGAGTGCTGGATGCAGGCGCCACCGGCTTATGAAACCGCTAACGCCGGGTTGATTCGACGATTGGCGCTGATCTCGACGTTCGCGATCTACCTGCAGATCATCCTCGGGGCGACGATTCGTCATTCCGAATCGGGCGTTCTCGCGCACATCATCGGTGCCGTCGTGGTCTTTGGGTGTGTCATCACCAGCATGGTGATCGTGCTGTTCACGCAAAAGCAAAAGGAATTCGTTCGGCTGGCGATTTTATTACTCGGGCTGGTTACAGCCCAGGTTGCATTGGGATTGGTGACATTGATGGTACGCGTGCCGAAGAATGTCGACGGTCAATTGTCGGCGATCCAGGTAATCGTGCCGACACTGCACCTTGCGTTCGGCGCGCTGATTTTGGCGACAAGCTTGGTGATCACGTTGAAGGCCTACCGGTTCCTCGCTCTGCCGAGGGAGGAAGCGGCATTGCCATTTGCAGCAGGGGCGCTCTCATGAAAAGTCTCTCCTCCTATATCGAGTTGACCAAGCCGCGCATCCTATCGATGGTGTTGGTGACGACGACCATCGGTTATTTTCTCGCGGCGAAGGGGATTCATCCGTTAGGGACTCTTTTCCTGACGCTGCTCGGCGTGGGTTGCGCGACGGGCGGTTCGGCGGCGTTGAATAACTATCTGGAACGCGACGTGGACGGTAGAATGGTGCGCACTCGCGATCGCGCCTTACCTGCGGGCTTGATCCAACCGGCGAACGCTCTGGCCTTCGGCATCAGCCTCGTGCTGCTCGGGTTATTCATCCTAGTTTGGGCGATTAACCTACTCACCGGCTTTCTCGTCCTGCTCGCGGCGTTCCTGTACGTGCTGGTTTACACGCCGATGAAGCGCTTGACGTGGCTCAATACGACATTTGGGGCAATTCCCGGCGCAATTCCACCGTTGTGCGGCTGGGCCGCCGCGACCGGCCGGCTCGACGCCGGCGCGTGGGTGCTTTTCCTGATTCTTTTCGCATGGCAACACCCTCACTTCTACGCGATCGCGTGGATGTTCAAGGACGACTATCGCGATGCGGGTTTCAAAATGTTGCCCGTCGTCGATCCAAGTGGCGTACGTACATTCCGCCAGACGATTTTGTTTGCCACCCTCTTGCTAGGGGTATCGGTACTCCCCACCACCATCGGCATGACGGGCAGGGTGTACTGCATCGGAGCGCTCATGATTGGCCTGGCGCTGCTGGCGGTCGGCGTGCTGTTCACCCGCTCGAAATCGTTTCTCGACGCGCGACGGTTGCTCAAGGCCTCCGTCATCTATCTTCCGCTATTGCTGCTACTCATCATCATCGATGCCGGCTTTTAGAAGTTGATTCCCATGAGCGACTCTCTTCTCGTGGTCGAAGCGCTGACACACCGCTACGGTGATCGCACGGCCCTCAATAATGTCAGTTTCCAGGTCGCCAAGGGCGAAATCTTCGCGCTGCTCGGCCCGAATGGCGGTGGCAAGACGACGCTCTTCCGAATCCTCAGCACCCTGGTTGCGCCCAGCCAGGGAAGCGTACGCATGTTCGGTGTCGACGTGGTCCGCGAGCAGGGCGAGATTCGCCGCCGCATCGGAGTAGTCTTTCAATCGCCAAGCTTGGACCGCAAACTGACCGTGCTTGAGAACCTCCGCCATCAGGGTCATCTCTACAATCTTCGCGGACAGGGATTGCAATCACGGATTGATCTGTTGCTTTCGCGGTTTGGTATGGCGGATCGCAAGGGTGATCTCGTAGAAACCCTTTCGGGCGGCCAGCGACGAAGGGTGGAGTTGGCGAAGGGCCTCTTGCACAAGCCGCAGTTGCTGTTACTCGACGAACCGAGCACGGGACTCGATCCCCGCGTGCGGCGGGAGTTGTCGGATTATCTCGAACGTTTGCGTGATGAAGATGGCATGACCATTTTGCTGACGACACACCTGATGGAGGAAGCGGATCGGTGCGACCGTCTGGCGATATTGGATCACGGCCAACTCGTGGCACTCAGTACACCGCGCGAATTGAAGGAACAGATTGGCGGTGACGTGATTTCGGTGGAAACCCGTCAACCCCAAGCATTGGCCGAACAGATTGGCAAACGGTTTGGCATCGAGGCGCGGACCTTGAGCGGTAGCGTGCGCGTCGAGCGGATAAACGGCCATAAGTTCATTGCGGAGTTGGTCGAGGCGTTCCCCGGTCAGATCGACGCTATCAGCATTCACAAGCCGACGCTGGAAGATGTGTTTATTTGTCGTACCGGGCGTCGATTTGAGGAGGCGGTGGCGTGAGCACGAAATCTGAGGCGAACTACTTCCTTTTGCCCGCGCTCACACTCTGGTGGCGTGAGATGGTGCGATTCTTCCGCCAGACCAATCGCATTGTCGGCGCGCTCGGGACACCGTTGGTGTTCTGGTTGTTGCTCGGGTCGGGGCTCGGCAAATCCTTTAGCGCGCCGTCAGCGCCTTCGGGTCATGGATATCTGGAATACTTTTTCGGGGGCACGATTGTCCTGGTGCTGTTGTTCACCGCAATCTTCTCGACGATTTCGATTATTGAGGACCGCCGCGAAGGATTTTTACAGGCCGTGCTCGTGGCGCCGGTCGGGCGATTCGCGCTGGTACTGGGGAAGATCCTTGGCGGGACGTCGCTCGCGCTCATCCAAGGATTAATGTTTTTGTTATTGGCGCCGTTTGTGGGCATATCATTCAGCATTGCGTCGGTGATCTGGCTGGTCGTGGTGATGTTCTTGTTGTCCTTTGCGTTGACCGGCTTGGGATTCCTGCTTGCGTGGCGGATGGACTCCACCCAGGGATTTCACGCGATCATGAACCTGTTTTTGATTCCGCTGTGGCTTTTGTCCGGAGCTGTCTTTCCGCCTTCGGGTGCGCCGTCGATTATGCGTTGGATCATGGTATGCAATCCCGTTTCCTACGGCGTGATTGCGATCCGTCACGGGCTGTACTGGAATACACCATTGGCGACTACGGGGATGCCGTCGCGTGAGATAAGCTTGCTGGTGACCGTGGTGTTTGCGGTGGTCATGTTTCTATTATCATGGTTGGCGGCACAACGGACCACGCGAGGGGATTTGCAATGAAAGTAAAAACCATTTTGAATATTGGGGTGATCAGCACCTTTTTCATCATCGTGGGGTCAATTCTAATGATTGTCATGCGGGGCGCCCCCACGAGGGCCTCGGCGATGGAAGTGCCCGTGCTCGGGTCGGTGCCGGAATTTTCGCTGATGGAGGCGAACGGCACGGTATTGCGACGGGCTGACTTGCTCGGCAAAGTCTGGGTTGCCAGCTTTCTTTTTACGCGTTGTGGTGAGGCTTGTCCGTTGATGATGCAGCATGAAGCGCGGCTGCAGCCGGACCTGCCGCTGCGCGATGACTTGCGGCTCGTGAGTTTTTCCGTCGATCCGGACTGGGACAGTCCGAAAGTGTTGACGGAGTACGCTCGCACCTTTGGTGCGGACCGGAGCCGCTGGTTGTTTCTTACCGGCGACAAGAAGCAGGTGTATCGCCTGGCCAGCGATGGGTTCCATTTGGCTGCCCTGGACGCTGATCCCACGAAGGAAATGCCGATCCTGCACAGCACGAAGCTGGTATTGGTGGACCGCGGCGGCGCGATTCGCGGCTATTACGACAGCTCGGATCCGATCGAGATGCAGAAACTCATCCGCGACGTGCGACAGGTGCTGGCGGAGCGGTCATGATCAGTTTGTCAGATCTACCGACCGTTAACGCAACGCTGAATGCAACCAGCGCAGTGTTTCTTGGGCTGGGTTATGGTTTCATCCGTCAGAAGCGAGTGACGGCACATCGCGTTTGCATGATTGTGGCGACGGTCGTGTCGGTGCTATTCCTCATTTCATATGTTACATACCATGCGCACGCTGGTCGGAAACATTTTACGGGCGAGGGATTGGCCCAGCCGGTGTATCACACGATTCTTTTCACACACACCGTATTGGCGATGGTTGTGGCCCTCTACCTGGCGCCCGTCACGCTGGTTCGTGCTTTGCGCGAACGATTTGACCAACACAAACGGATTGCGCGCTGGACGTTGCCGATTTGGTTTTATGTATCGGTGACCGGTGTGCTGATCTACTTCATGCTTTACCACTGGTATGCGCCTGCGTAAGCCGATCCCTTTCTTGATGCTGGCTGCTCTCGTGGCTCTCACCACGATCGCTACGGGCGCGGAGAGCGGCCAGGGCACCATCTCGGGTACGATCCGCCTGGTCGGTCCTCCTCCCAGCATCCCCACCGTGCAGCCCAGGATGGATTTCGATATGTGCGGCTCGGTGGCACGACCGACACAATCACTGTTGTTGGGCGCAAACCAGGCCGTCCGCAACGTCATCGTGTACCTGGCGGGTTACGCACAGAATAGCCCCGGCAATGGGACCAACGATGCCATCGTTCTCGATCAACGCGACTGCGAGTTCGTTCCGCGCATCCAGATCGCCCGCACTGGAGCGCCGTTGATCCTGAAGAACAGCGATCCCATCCTGCACGTCGTGCGCATCGATTCGATGAGTAGCACCAACGGGCAGCGGACACTCTTAAAAGCCGCGACGCCTTACATCGGCTTCGAGAAGATCTACCAACTCGCTAACTTTCGCGAACCGACGTTGTTACAAGTGACCTCCGGCAACGGTCATGAATGGATGGCCGCCTATATCGCCGTCTTGCCGCACCCCTGGGCCGCGCTCAGCGACGAGAATGGGCGGTTCACGCTGCACAACGTACCCGTGGGAACACACAGGATCTATGTGTGGCACGAAGCGCTGGGCACAATGGCACGCGAGGTACGCGTCAACAGTGAAGGCAATACCACGGCGGATTTCCTGTTTTCGACGGCGCGTTGATTGTCAATAGGCCCGCCGCAGATCCTACATACTGCGCAACATTCGCCTTTCGGCCAGCCGCGCATTTTTCTCGTCTCCAAGAGCGGTGAAGCACTCCTGCAGTGTCCGCCAAACGGCGCGGTCATCGATCCCGTGCTCGACCGCCGGCTGTAATATCTTGATCGCCTCGCGATAACGCGTGGCTTTCGTGAATGCGTTCGCAAGGACCTTACGACCGACCAACCCATTGGGCGCGATCGCGACAGCGCGCGTCCCATACACGATGGCTTCGTCGAGTTGCTTCGTCTCCGTATAATAGATTGTGAGATTCACGAGCGCCGGATAACAGTTCGGATCCTGAATCAGCGCGTTTCGGAACAGCGTTTCGGTATTTGTCCAGACAGCTGAACGTTTCGCGCTCAGGATCGCCAACGCGACCAGCAGCGTGACGGTCGCGGTGGGAAGGATCGGCCAGGCGTGGCGCCGATTGTTTGCCAGGCTGATGATGCCGACGCTCAATGGCAGTGCCAGCCCGATGAGCGGCAGGTACGTGAAACGGTCGGCCACGATGTGCGCACCGACCGGAACCAGTCCGATCGTTGGCGAGAGTGCTATCAGGTAGAACAACCAGGACGGTAGGACGAGGGGTGCACGCGTACGAAGAGCAAAGGCCACCGCGAGCAGGATGACGAACGCCAGCAGATAACCAACCGCATACAGCGGTGTCCAACCAAAGTCCTCGAATGTTGGGTACAATGCGGACAAGTGGAGCGGCCAGAAAAACTTCCCCACATAAAACAGCGTACAGTAGCCGACCAACCCTGGCCGCGCCCACAGCGGGATGACTCCCGTGCCTACGACTGTTTCGCCGTTGCCGCCGGCTTGCGCAACCAACGTTGCGACGCCGATGATCAGGCTGACGGCGAAGAACGGAATTTTCTCCCAAACCGCCACGCGCCGTTTCCAAAATGCGTCGAGAAGAACCAGCACGAGCGGAAGCGTGACGGCTGTTGACTTGGCGAGCGCGGAGCCGACGAACAACAGCAGGCACACCCAATAGTCACGCTGGTTCCCCCGGACAACCCACCGCAGGTACGCGAGTAGAGCGAGCAGATAGAAGAATGCGAAGAGTAAATCCTTGCGTTCTGTCACCCAGGCGACGGATTCAACGCGAAGCGGATGGGCGCCAAAAATGGCTGCCGTCAAAACCGCTGCCGCTTGCGCGTGCTTGAATCGTCCCTGGAGAAGCCGGAGCGCCAGGAGCAGCACGAGCAAGGTGTTTGCCACGTGCAACAACAAATTGGTGAGGTGATAACCAAACGGGTCGTGACCCCAGACCTGATAATCGATTGCGAACGAGAGCCAGGTGAGCGGGACATACAATTTCGCGGCCGGCTCCGTGAACATCGACCAGAGATTCGCCGGTGAAAGCGAGCGGATCGCGGGATTCTGCGTGATATGGCCGTAATCGTCCCATTGGAGGAATTGTCCCCCCAAGCCTCGTGCGTGCGCGGCGATCGTCAGCAGAACGACCAGCAGGCCCCCGATCCACAACCACCGATCCGTACGCGTATCTTCATTCATGAGAGCCGCACGAGAGGCGTTCTCATAGTTTACCCTCGCAGCGACGCTGGGACGTCCGCGCCAGTTTCGCGTTATTGGTGTCTCCCAGTGCCTCGAAACATTCGGCAAGCGCACGCCACACATCTGGGTCCTGAACGTCATGTTGGGCGAGCGGGCGCAGGACGCCGACGGCCGCGCGCCGATCGCCCTTGTTGATCAGCGCGTAGGCGAGGTTCTTGCGACCCGGAATGCCGTCGGGCGCAATCTCGACTGCCTGCTTTCCCTGGTCGATCGCTTCATCAAATTCTTTGCGGGTCGTGTGCCATACTGTGAGGTTGATGTGCGCCGGCAAGCACTTTGGGTTCTCCAGCAAAGCGTTGCCGAAGAGCGTCCCCGTGTCCTTCCACACGGTCCCGCGCTGGTCTGTCAGGAAAGTCAATATCACGAGGACAACAACGGTAGTCAGGCTCATGGCAAATCGCAATGTTGTGTTCGGCAGTGAAAACATCACCCCGACCACTGCCATACTTAGAGGCAATGCCAACCCGATCAGCGGCAGGTACGAAAAGCGATCAGCCACAATATGAATGCCGACTGGAATGAGCCCGATTGTCGGCGAAAGCGTGACGAGATAAAACAACCAGGCGGGCAATAACGCCGGCCAGCGTCGCCGGGCGATGACGACCATCGCCGTCACGGCTGCCAGTGCCGCGAGGTACCCGAGGCTTATGAACGGAGTCCAACCCATTTCGTCGAAGCTCGGGTAGACCGCCGAGAGATGGGCGGGCCAGAAGAACTTTTTCACGTAAAACAGTGAGCAATACCCGGCCAACCCCGGCCTCGCCCAAAGCGGGATGATTGCCGGGGTCGCTACGGTTTCTCCTGTCCCGCCGGCTTGCGCCATAAACGTGATCGCGGTGATGACCAAGCTGACAGCGAAGAACGGAACCTTCTCTCCCCAAGCCTTGCGCCTGGCGAGCCAATAGTCAATGACCAGCAGGACGAGCGGGAATGTCACCGCGGTAGACTTGGAGAGCGTGGACGCAACGAAGAGGCCGAAGCACGTCCAGTACGTCCGCGCTTTTTGGGTACCCAGCCAGCGCCAATAGGCGATCAGCGCGCAAAGATAGAAGAACGCGAACAACACGTCCTTGCGTTCCGTTGCCCAAGCTACTGATTCCACGCGCAACGGATGAACGCCAAAAAACACCGCGGTAAGAAGCGCTGCGGCGGTTGCGTATTTGAATCGGTCGCGGAGGATTTCCCGCACGAACACCAGCACGAGCAGGGTATTCGCGAGGTGCAGCAGAAGATTGGTGAGGTGATAACCAAAAGGGTCGCGGCCCCAGATTTGGTAGTCGATGGCGAACGAGAGCCACGTAAGCGGGCAATACAACTTGGCAATCGGGTGCGCAAACATCAGGCCCAGGTTCTCCACGGTCAGGGCGCGGATGGCGACGTTGCGCGTGATATGGTTGGTGTCGTCCCATTCGACGAATTGTCCCTGCAACCCGCGAAGGTGCGCGGTAATCGTGAGCGCAAGAACCAGCAGTGCGCCCAGCCAGAGTAACTTGTTGGACTCGGAACGCTCGTTCATGCCCGTTGGGCGCCGGCGCTAGGCGAGGTTGGCGGAGACGATCTGGCTGACCAGACGGTTATCGGCGCGACCCGCCAGTTTGACCTGGACAGCTTTCATCACCTTGCCCATCTCCGTCTTGGTGGACGCTCCCAGTTCCGCAATCGTGGCCTTGACGACCTCTTCCACCTGCGCTTGCGAAAGCTCTTCCGGCAGGTAGGATTTCAGCACCACCAACTCCGCTTTCTCCTTCTCGACCAAATCCGCGCGCCCGCCCTTCTCGAAACCCTCAATGGAATCCTGCCGCTGTTTGATCTGCTTCTTGATGACGGCGGCAACGTCGGCGTCCGTAAGTTGCTCCTGTTTCTTCTCGATCTTGTGGTATTCGACCGCCGATTTGAGCAGGCGCAACGTGGACAGGCGGATGGCATCTTTGGCGCGCATCGCGTCCTTCATGTCGGCTGCGATTTTGTCCATCAACATGCGGCCAAGACTAGGCGGGCAACGCGCAGCTTGTCAACTCATTCGACCACGGCGAGGGAGACAACAAGCAGCGTGTTGCCGACCTCGGGGCCCTTGACGAGAAGTTCACTTTGGCCGACCCGGACGCTCGACTTCACAAGGGCCGCGCGACCGGAATACATTTCAAAATCCATCATTTGTTGCTTTTTCTCGGGAGGCCTGAGCGTGATGAGAATCACGATGCCTTCGCCCAGATCCAACCGAAGCTGGCTATTCTCCTTGAGCGGTCCTCCTTTGAGGCCGAGTTGCTGATAGTGCTTGTAGCCAAAAACCTTCTTCAGTTTGGGCTCAAGCTTGGTTAGTTGCTCGTCCGGTTTGTCGGTCTCGTTGGACGCGCGGATCAGCCGCGCCTCAATCGACGCGGCCTGAACGCTCGCGCTCAAAACAACGCCGAGTAAGGCGGCTAACAGCCAACGCACGTTATGTGTCCAGGTTCGCAAATTCCGTCTTCATCCCATTCATGTCGGGCGTCCAGGGCAATCCCGAAACCCAGATCACAGTCACGCCAGCTTCCTCGGAATCGAACGTCGTGGCGGTCGAACGTGGGACCGGGGTCTTCACTTCCTCGACCTGGGCAAAATCCGGCGGAGTAGTTGGAGTGGACGGAGTGGGCACGGAAACCGCCACTTTGGGCGCGTGCGGAGTGGCCGGGGTGGCCACGGAAACCGTCACTTCCGGCGCGCGATGAACTGGCTGCATGAACCAAACCGCGCCGCAGGCGGCGATGATCAAAGCCGTTGCCGTCGCCATCGCAAATTGATGTCGCCGCAGCCAATTAGTCAGCGCCCGTTGCGGCGACGAAACCTCGACAGGTTCCTCCCCGCGCCGACGGATCTCCGTTTTCACCTTCGACCAGAAAAACTCAGCCGAATCGCTCATCGTCGCCGACGGTGGGTTGGCCTGCAACAGGCGCCGCACGTGCTGCTGGTGCCGATATTCCAACGCGCACACCGGGCAGCTGTTGAGGTGCCGCTTCGCCAGCCAAAGGCGCAGCCCTTTCAGTTGGCCGTCCACCAATCCGGTAACCAACGTTGTGTTGTGATGCCTCATATCACTTCCTTCAACAACTTTTGTAAATGTTTCCGGGCGTAATGTAGTCGAGACATGACCGTACCGATTGTGCAACCGGTGGCCTTCGCAATGGCCGCGTAATCCAGGCCGTCAAACTCGCGGAGTTGGACCACCGCGCGGTGCTCAGGCGATAACTCGCGCAACGCGGCGTCAATCTGCTCGCGCAATTCCCGCCGTTGTACTTCGTCCACCGGCGACGGGTTTGTGGACGGCGCTTGTTGGACGCTCGCGTCCGTCTCAGGACTAATTCCCTCTTCGAACGGGGTGGTGGGACGTCGGTCTCGGCGACGCACGAAATCGATGGCAAGATTGGTCGTGATCCGGTAAATCCACGTATAGAAGGAGGCGTTCTTCTGGAATTTGCGGATCGCCTGCCAGCCGCGGACGAAAGCTTCCTGGCACAGATCGGTCGCATCCTGTTCGTTACGGAGCATGCTAAACGCGAGTCCGTACACCTTGTTGCGGTAGCGGCCAACCAGCGCCTCGTAGGCCTCAAGTTTACCCCGCTGGCATTGCTCGACCAGGTCGCGGTCGCTGAATTCAGGCTGAGAAAGTTCATGCGCCGGATTCGACGCACGCGCCGTCGAAATATTCACAGGAATTTTGGCCGCGTTTTCCATTAGCCTTTCACCACCCCTATGGGCCGCAACCGCGCCACCTTGCGCGCAATGCCTGCATTATGACAGACATCGACCACGTTTTCCACGTCTTTGTAGGCCCACGGCGCTTCCTCCAGCGCTGTGCTGCGTCCCTGCGCCATCATGACCACCCCGCGCTCGCTCATTTCCCGTTGTAAATCCTGGAAACTCTTTTCCTTCTTCGCGCGGGCCCGGCTCATCATCCGCCCTGCCCCATGGCAAACCGTGCCCCAGGTCTGCTTCATCGCGCCCTCCGTGCCCACGAGAATGAAGGAGTAACGTCCCATGTCGCCCGGCACCAGCACCGGCTGGCCGATGGACCGGTAACGTTCGGGTATCATCGTGTGACCCGGTGGAAACGCGCGCGTCGCGCCTTTGCGGTGCACGCAGACGGTCTTCTCGCGGCCATCGACCTTGTGCTGCTCCAGCTTGGCGATGTTGTGCGGAACGTCGTACACCAGTTCCATGCCCAGTTCGCGCGGTGAGATGTCCAACGCGCGGAGGAACGCCTGTTCTGTCTTGGACATCAGCACTTGCCGGTTCGCAAAGGCGTAATTCGCCGCGCAACGCATCGACGACAAATACTCCTCGCCCTCGGGCGAATTCACCGGCGCGCTCACCAGTTGTCGGTCGGGCAGTTGGATGCCGTATTTCTGCGGCGCATCGCGCAGGATTTTCAGGTAATCGTCGCACACCTGGTAGCCGAACCCGCGCGAGCCGCAGTGGATCATCACCGTGACCTGGCCCAGGAACAATCCCATCACATCCGCGGCGTCTTCGTAAAAGATTTCGTCAACAACCTGCACTTCAAGGAAGTGATTGCCGCTGCCCAGCGAACCGAGTTGTCCCTTGCCGCGTTCCAGCGCGCGGTCGGTAATGTTCGACGGTTCGGCATCGGCCAGCCGGCCCTGTTCCTCGATGAAATCCAGGTCTTCCGCCTTGCCGAAACCATGCTCGACCGCCCAACGGGCACCTTGGTGGACGCACTGGCGCTCGTCAGAGTACGACATTTTCAAATCGCTGCCACGCCCCAGTCCGCACGGGATGTCCCGGAACAGTTGCGCGACTAATTCGTGAATCTTCGGCGCGACATCCTCGCGCTTGAGGTGGGTGCGCATCAGGCGGACGCCGCAATTAATGTCGTAGCCGACCCCGCCCGGAGAGATCACGCCGCCTTCATTCGGGTCGGTCGCGCAACACCCCCCGATGGGAAAGCCGTACCCCCAATGAATATCCGGCATCGCCAGCGAATACTTCTGGATGCCCGGCAAAAACGCGACGTTCGCCACCTGCTCCAGGCAATTGTCCCCAACGATGTTGGCCAGCATCTTTTCCGTCGCATAAATCCGCCCCGGCACCCGCATCCCCGCCTTGTAAGACACCGGCAGCTCCCAAAGACATTCATTGATCTTATGCAGGGGATTCACGAGAAAAACTTACCCTCCGCACACTGGTCCCGCAAGGAGGTGGATATCTTCATGCTTTTGCCTTTCACCCCCTTTAAACACCCCCAAAATGGGTTCGTTTTTCCAGAACGAACCCATTTGCAAACGCTCCTGCAAGCGTCATAAGCTTCTGTGAACATGATCGATACAATAAAAACTCCGCGAAAATGAAATGGGTTCGTTTCGCAGAATCGTATGTAGGGCCCGCGAGTCGTGCCGAAGCCTTGGCGAAGGCGGACCCCAAGCCGCGCACAATAGCGTGTCGCGCCATTGCCGGTCGTCGGTAAGGACGGCTGTCACAGCCGTCCGCGCCTGCACGTCCGATTTGTAGGGCAAGCGCTCCGTTTGCTGTAGTATTTGTCTTCCCTCCGCCTCTTGAACGTTGAATGTTCATTTGTTTCCCGGACCCTACTCCACGCCATCGTCCGTGTCGAGTTAAATTATCGATTAACGATATGTGCGGGGAAATCTCATCGCCCCAAGGGCAGAGCTCAGGGGGTGTAGATTGATTAGTTTCGTGCTCTGCCCCGTCACAGCAGAGGTTGCGGGTTCTAGCCCGTCACTCCCGTCAGTTTTTTGTTGATCCGGCGGCTATTCTGGGCGGCGGGACTGTTGCCCAATTCCGACGGCTACGCAGTCAAAACAACCGCAAAATGACCTGGCGGGTGAGTGTCAGGGTGATGGTTTTTGGCGGGCTGCAATCATTTCTTCTCTTGAACATCCTCCGTCTTGAGAATCTCAGGTGCGGGAAGACTGAGCATTTGAGCGATCAGCATGAGTATTCCCAAAACGATTGTTAGAATGGGAATTTCGCGATCAATTGGCAGTACATCCAACTGACGCAAGAGGGAACAAATCGACCCGACCATCAGGAAGGGACCGACGACTACCGTGAGCTTGTTTATACCGCCAACCAGAAGCGTGAGCACTCCTGCGGCAGCGAGTCCGACCGTCCAAATCCAATCTACTCCGGGGAGAACCTGAAGGATATTGAGCAACCAAGTGACCCCCAGCACGATAACCAGAACGGGCACAACGAGTCCTTTTATTTTCATGACAGCCCTTTCCTTTTCGCAGAACATCAGTATTCGGTCATACTGAGGGGGTGTCAAACAGGAAGTTTCGAGTTAAAGCCATTCGCGGTTGGAGACTTGCCGGTACTTGGGAACACGCTCATTTCAGATGGGAAGAGGAAGGCGTGAATCAGATTTTAGCAGTTCCCATTGTCAAAACACTCACTCAAAATAGGCAAACGACCCAGGCGGGTGAGTGTCAGGGTGATAGTTTTTTGGAGATTCCAGGGGCGGGAATCATGGGGTACTAGGCGGCGGATCAGGCGAGGGCAGAGGGCGGAGAAATGAAGAGTGGAGAGTCGAGGCTCGAATCTCGGATTACTACCCCCAAGCCGCATACTAAATGCGACCTCTCGCCTTAGAGATTTCCCAGCGAGAGAGCGTCTCGACTCTCCACCCCCGATGATACAAATCACATGGAAAAACACAAGAGAGAATTAGACGGCGGGAATGTCAACTCACAGACGGCGGCGCGGTGGGTCGTTGCGGGACGAAGGTTTGATAACGGTCCTGCTGGGCCTGTTTGGCGGCTTCGCGGGCTTGCTCGAAGAAGACCCGCTGGGAATGTACTGGCTTGGCGTCGCCGGATGGATGCAACCTTTCATGGCGACCGTCGGACATGAGTTGGCGCGCTTTGACGTTATCGTGGAAGGCTGTCCGCAGGATGGCAATCAGTCGGACTTGGGACGCCGGGTCGATGACCGGCACCAGCAACTCGACACGGCGGTCAAGGTTGCGCGGCATCCAGTCGGCGCTGGAAATAAAAACGAGCGGTTCACCGCCATGATGGAAATAGAGGATGCGGCTGTGTTCCAGGAAACGGTCCACGATGCTGACGACCCGGATGTTCTCGCTCAGTTTCGGCACGCCGGGCCGCAGACAGCAGATGCCGCGAACGTTGAGCTGGATCCGCACGCCCTGCCGCGAAGCGCGGTACAGCGCCTCGATGATGTCCGCGTCCACGAGTGAGTTGAGCCGGGCCATGATGTGCCCCTGCTGCCCCTCCTTGGAGCGTTGCGCTTCGCTTTCGATCAGGGCCAGCAACCGCGCGCGCAACCCGAGCGGAGCCGCTTCGAGGCGTCGATACTTGATCGGCTGCGAGTAGGCCGTGATCGTGTTGAAGAACTGTGTCGCGTCCGCGCCGAAGTCCTCGTTGCAGGTCATCAGGCTCACGTCGCTATACAGGCGGGCGGTGACCTCGTTGTAGTTACCAGTGCCGAAGTGGACGTAGCGACGGATACCAGCCGGCTCGCGCCGGACCACGATGCAGATTTTCGCGTGCACTTTCAATCCGCGCAGCCCATAGATGATCTGCACCCCGGACTGTTCCAGCGCCCGCGCCCAATCGATGTTGCGGGCCTCGTCGAAGCGGGCCTTCAATTCGACGACAACGGTGACATGCTTGCCGTTCCCCGCCGCCCGCGCCAGTGCGGCGACAATCGGGCTGCTGCCGCTGGTGCGGTAGAGAATCTGCTTGATGGCCAGCACGTCGGGATCGTCAGCCGCCTGCTCCAACAGGCGCACGACGGGCTCGAAACTTTCGTACGGGTGAAACAGCAGAATGTCGCGACGCGCGATGGCCTCGAACATCGATTCGTTCGGCGCGATCTGCGGGGACGGTTGCGGCAACCATGGCTCGTATTTCAATTTCTCGAAGCCGGCCCGTCCCGCCAGTTCGCGGTACGCGGCCAGGTCGAGCGGCCCGGGGATCAGATAAATCTGGTCGTCATTGACCTGCAGCGCTTGTTTCAGGAAAGCCAAAGACGTTGGCGAAATGTTCTGGCCAACTTCCAGGCGCACACAACCACTGCGCTTGCGGGCATCCAGCACCTCGCGCATTTGCGAGAGAAGATCGCCTGCCAGATCTTCCCGCACGAGGAGGTCCGCGTTGCGCGTGATGCGGAACGGGATGCATTCACTGATGGATTCGCCGGGAAATAGTTTTTCCCGGAACATCGAAACGACATCTTCGAGCAACGTGTAATCGTACCCATCCTGCTGCACGGGCACCGTGACGAGGCGGCTGAGGCGTTTCGGCAGGGTGACAATAGCGAAGCGCGGCTTGTGCGCGCGCGCGGTCGCAGGATTGAGCCGCACCAGCAGTTCCAGGCCAAGACCGGTCAACAACGGAAAATCGGTCGCGTCAACCGCCCGCGGGGTAACGATCGGGTAAATTTCGCGTTCGAAAAGTCGTTCCAGATACTCGGCATATTCTGGTCCGATCTGCTCGGGCGACAGGCGGCGGATTCCTGCGTCCGCCAACTTGGGTTCGATGTCCTGCGTAAAACACGCGCATTGTTCCGCCACGAGCTGGTGGGTGCGCCGGCTGATTTCCAGGAGCTGTTCGCGCGTGGTCAGGCCCGCGGGATCGAACAACCGCTTGCCTTCCTTGAGCAGCTGCTGCAGCCCACCCACGCGCACCATGAAGAACTCATCAAGGTTCCCGCTGGTGATTGAGAGAAACCTCAGCCGTTCAAGGAGCGGCACCGACGGATCGATGGCTTCTTCGAGCACCCGCCGATTGAACTCAAGCCAGCTCAACTCCCGGTTGAGAAAGAATTCGCCGCCCTTAGCCATCGGCGACCAGCCCTTTCGTCGATTCCGCGTTGCGGACGACGGCCTTCATCCCAAAAACCTCCTCGAACAAGTTGCCCTTTTCCTTCAAAGCGAGCCGCTCCAGTGTCAGGTCAACGGCGTCGCCGATGGAGATGACAAACTGGCCGGGCTCGCGGGAGAAAGTCATCGCCCGCACCTGCTGCATGTGGTCGCGGTCCAGCGCGTCGGCCACGCGCAGGATGGCCGCCATCTTCGCCACCGCAATCCGGCTGTCGCGGTCGAGCGTCGTATATTCCTCATGATAGGGGCGTGGCGTGGCGCGGCGATGGTAACGGGCCACCAGGGCGATCAGCGCGATGTCTTTCCGCGTCAGCCCGAACAACTCACTGTTCATGATGATGTACATGGAGTGCTTGTGATGGCTGCGGTCGCCGATGAACATGCCCACCTCATGCAGCAACGCCGCGATCTTCAGCAGCAGCTCAAAACGCTTTTCGAGGCGATGCTCCGGCTGCAGTTCATGAAACAGGCGGATGCTCAGCTCGGTGACCTGCTTCGAGTGCTTCTCATCGACGCCGAACTTCTCCCCCAGCGCGAGCGCGGATTGAACAGCCTGTTCGGAAAACGCCTCGGTCCACGTGCCCCCGGCGGCGATTTCCTTGAGCAAGCCTTCGCGCAGGCTCGATTTGGGGACGAGGATTTGCTTCACGTGGAACACGCGCGCCAAATGCGAGTACGCCAGCAGGGCGGGGCCGACGGTTTCGGCCTCCTGGTAGGGGATACGGTATTTGCGCACGAGTTCGTCAACAGTGGCCGGGACGAGTTGCTCGGTGAGCGCCGAAAACGTCTTCACGTTCACGGAACTGATCCGCACATCGGCCCACTTGGGAGAAAGCAGCGAGGCCGCAAACTGGGCGTCGCCCGAAATCGCGACCAGGTAGTGGACCTTGTCGACGGGCACATTACGGTAGACCTGGTCCACCATGCGATGAATGTGCTGGTCGAGAATGGTGCGCACGCGTTCGGCCGGCGCGCGAAACGTCTCCAGCGTCTCGCGCATGCGAAGCGAGCCAAGACGGTAGCTGTTGGCAAAGGTAACGCTGCCCCTTTGTGTCAGCACCAGCTCCGTGCTCCCACCGCCGACATCGACGATGATGGCGTTGGCATTTTTCAGGGAGCCGTCCTGTTGCAGCACGTCCTGCACGGCGATATACGTCAGGCGGTTCTCCTCGGTGCCTTCGATGACCTCCACATTGATCTGCGTGGACATGTAGAGGCGATCGACAAAGGCGTAACGGTTCTCGGCCTCGCGCACCGCGCTGGTGGCGACGGCGCGAATCTGGTCATCGCGCGTGATCCCGTACTCGACCATCACACGCCGGAAACCGAGCAGCACCTTGATGCAGTCCTCGATGGTTGCGGCCTGGATCCGGCCGGTGCTGAACGTGTCCTTGCCGAGCCGCACGGCTTGCTGGAGGGAATCGAGGTTGCGCACTTCCCCCTGTGGGCCGATCTCGGCAATCCGCATGCGAATGGCGCTCGCCCCGATGTCGATGACCGCCACGGGCCGTGCGCCCGGTGTGGTGTGTGGGGTAATTTCCGGTCGCGTTGCTTTGGTTTCAGGATCGGGCATGATTCCCATCAATCCCGTGGGTTGCGCTTGGATTCGGCGGCCAGCGCCGCGGCGCCCATCACGACCGCGTCATCACCGAGTTTCGCGACGACCACTTTCAATGATTTTGTGTACGGACGCATCGCCTGTTTTTTGATCGAAGCGCGGACTTGCTGGACGTACAGGCCCGGCATGGCCTCGACGAGGCCGCCGCCGAGGACAACCATATCAGGTGCGAGCAGATTCACAACACTGCCAATCGCAATCCCGAGATCTCTTGCGGAATGGGTGACGATTTCCTCAACGGCATGATCGCCCGCCTTGATCGCGGACGCCAGCGCTCCACTGCGAATCCCTCCCACGTCCGTGCCAGCGAGCTCCAACAGGTGTGGCGCTTCGCCGCGATATGCCGCTGCCCCGGCTTCCGCGGCGATGGCCAGGCGGCTGGCGACGGTTTCCAGGCAACCGCGCCGCCCGCAACCGCACAGCCGGCCTTTCGGTTGCATGTGGATATGGCCGATCTCCATGCAAGAACCGGTGCTGCCGCGAAAAAGTTTCCCTTCATACACAAGCCCGCCACCGATACCGGTACCGGGAAACACACCGAGCAGGCAGCGCATGCCCTTGCCCGCGCCGAAGTGGTATTCGCCGTACGTGCCCGCATCGACATCGTTGGCGACGACGACCGGACAGCCGAAATCCTTGGTCAGTTCCTTCTTCAGCGGCACGTTGTGCAAACCAAGGTTCGGCGCATTGAGAACGACGCCGCGGTCAATGTCGAGCCAACCCGGGCAACCGATGCCGATGGCGCTGAGCTGTCGGTGGTCCAAATGCGCGGCCTGCA